>JANOCZ010000447.1:0-4229 GCA_031412455.1 Hyphomicrobium sp.
CATAGCCTTAGCCGCGCTGAAGGCACTTGCCGATCAGAACAAGCTGCCGTCGTCCAAAGCCGAACAAGCCATCAAGAAATATCGCATCGACACCGAAGCCGGCGATCCAGCCAACGCTTGAGTGTCCCGAAGGAGTTGCAATGGCGTCGATCGACGTAGCCGTCCCCGACATTGGCGATTTCGACAACATTCCTGTCATCGAAGTGCACGTGAAGGCCGGCGAGGAGATTAAACGCGACGACCCGCTGATCACCCTCGAGAGCGACAAGGCGGCAATGGAAGTGCCGTCGCCCGACGCTGGCAAGGTTGCGGAAGTCTTGATCAAGGTCGGCGACAAGGTCAGCAAAGGCGCGCCGATTCTCCGCCTCGAAGCGCCAGCCGCGACGGGCACCAAAACCGAAACTGAAACGAAGTCCGCAAACAAACCCAAGGCTAATGGACACTCGGCTGGGCCTTCGCCCGAACCGGCCAAGCCGCTCCCCGCGCCAGCGCCGCCGGCCAACCTCACAAAGCCTGAACCTCAAGCCCCGCCGGCACAGCGCAACGTGCCGCCGCCGCAGACCAACAAATTGCCGATCGCGGCGACCTTTGGCGAGGTGCACGCCGGCCCATCCGTTCGCCGTCTAGCGCGCGAATTGGAAATCGATTTGAGCGGCATTAAAGGCACAGGCGAGAAAGGCCGTATCACCAAAGACGACGTGAAACGCTCGTTAAGCGCGAAGGATGGCCCAGCCGGACAATCGAGCGGCATCCCCGAAATCCCCTTACCGGATTTCTCTAAATTCGGCCCGATCGAAACTAAACCAATGACGCGTCTGCGGCGCTTAGCCGGACCGCATCTCCACCGCGCGTGGCTGAACGTCCCGCACGTCACGCATACCGACGAAGCCGACATCACCGAACTCGAAACCTACCGCAAAACGCTCGACGATGCGGCCAAGGACGACGGCTATCGCGTCACGCTGCCAGCGTTCCTAATGAAAGCCTCAGTCGTCGTCTTAAAACTCTACCCCGAGTTTAATTCTTCGCTCGGCCCCGATAAGGAAAGCCTGATTTACAAGCACTACTATAACATCGGCATCGCCGTCGACACGCCCGACGGCCTTGTCGTCCCAGTCATCCGCGACGTCGACCGCAAGGGCATCCTCGAACTGTCGCGCGAGTTGACGGAGGTCTCCGCCAAAATGCGCGCCGGCAAAATCGCGCCACCCGACATCCAGGGCGGCACATTCTCGATTTCGAGCCTCGGCGGCATCGGCGGCACGGCCTTCACCCCAATCGTCAACGCACCCGAAGTCGCGATCCTGGGCGTCGTCCGCGCGCAGATGAAACCACATTGGGACGGCCACGAATTTCAACCGCGCCTGATGCTGCCGCTGTGCCTGTCCTACGATCATCGCGTGATCGACGGCGCGCTTGCTGCCCGCTTCACAAAGCGTCTCGCTGAACTCTTAGCCGATCTCCGCCAGCTCGTTCTTTGATCGCACACCCCGCAAATCTGGAAAAAGCAGTAGGCGGAAGCTCCGCTCGCTCTGCGAATCAGATACCCCTTAAATGAGCACAGGTGTTTTTCAAATCTGGGCTTTGATCACGACATCACTCAATGCGGGGGCATGAGACACATGATTATCCAGCGGAACCGCGCGCCAATGCGCGGCCGGCGCACTTCTAACATGACTACCGATACGCGCCGCACCCCGCTTTACCACCACGACGACAACTCTGGCCCGGCTACTTTACCCGTTTCGTCTGCGTGGACGTGGCGCCAGTCATTGCTCGGCAGCGTCGCCGCAGCGGCATTGCTCGCCGGCACGGGTCGCCAAGCAGCGGCGAGTATACCGATCCATGACAATTGCACCTATCCAGCTCCCAACATCATGTTGTGCCAGGGCGATCAGGCCTCAGGCATTGCCATTCAAGCCTATGAGAATATTCAAACCCTCAACGTCAACGAGCTCTCGGCGAACATCGCCCCAGCTAGCGCGGCCGGCATTTTCATGCGTTCGCACTCCACGGCAGCGCTGACGAGCACGCTCGGTGCGTTCAAGATTATCACCGTCGGCGACGGCGCATCGGGTATCGATATCGACGCGCCAGGCGGCGTCACTCTCGTTCACTCGGGCGAAATCTCGACGTCCGGCGAAGAAGCCGATGGCGTTCGTGCGACCTCGACGGGCGCCAACGCAACGCTTGCCGGCGCTCAGGGCGACGCGGGTGCCCGAGGGTCTTCGGTCCAATTCGATATGTTTCTCGGCTTTACTTACCCCGAAGCCGGAGGAAACGGCGGCCAGGGTGGAGCTGGGACCAACGGTTCTGCCGCCGGCGCGATTAATCTCACCACATCTGGCGCGATCACCACAACCGGCGACGGCTCAGCCGGGATCTTCGCCCAAAGCACAGGCGGCACAGGCGGCGACGGCGGTCAAGGCGGAGCGGGCGGACAAGGCGGGGACGGTTTCTTTAGCGCTGGCGCGTCTGGTGGCAACGGCGGTGATGGCGGCGCGGGCGGTGACGGCGGCGCAGTCGGCTCCGTGGCCGTGACCTCATCGTCGATTATTCTAACGAGCGGCTGCGGTGCCCACGGTATCGTTGCTCGCAGCGTCGGTGGCAACGGCGGCCAAGGCGGCGCCGGGGGGGCCGGGGGTGCCGGTGGCACAGGCGGCTGGTTTTTTTACAATGACAACAGTGGCGCAGCCGGCTCTCAAGGCAACGACGGACGCGGCGGCGACGGCGGAGCAGTCACCGTCAACGTTACGGCCGATATCACGACGACTGGCGAAAGCGCGCGCGGTATCATCGCCGAAAGCTCAGGCGGCGAGGGCGCAACCTCGGGCGCTGGCGGCAATGTCACCGTCACCACAGCCGCAAACATTACCTCAACCGCTGACGGCATTGTCGCTCTCAGTACTGGCGACGGCAGCGGCGACGTCACTGTCGATAGCACGGGCAACATCATCGTTGGCGCGTTTGCCTCCGGCATCGCCGCCACCGCAAGTCGCGGCTATGATTCCAACAGCGGCGCCATCTCTGTGACCTCGCTCGGCAACATCACGCTCGAGGACGGCGTCTCGCTTGATCAGGACGACCGCAAGTCCGCGCGCAAAAGCAGGAGTGGGGGTCAGGCCGGTATCACAGCCGACGGCGGCAGCGACATCACTATTACGTCGACCGGCGACATCACAACAACGGGCGACGGCCGCGGCGGTATATTCGCCAATACCAGCAGCTACTCGAAAGGGTGTGACGAGGAATGTGCGGAGACAACCGTCACCGTTGCCTCCACCGGCGATATTTCGACAACCGGCCACAATGCGTCTGGAATTTCGGCCACGAGCCAAGTCTACGGCAACGCTGGCGACGTCACCGTCGACAGCACTGGCGATATCCACACGCTCGGCGATAACTCGTCCGCGATCAATGCCGAGGCTTACGGCAACGGACCCGTCACGATCAGGTCACATGGCGATCTGAAGACCGAGGGCCGCGGCAGCAACGGCATCAGCGCCAGCACTAACGCCTATGGCGGGAGCGCTACTGTTGAGCAAACCGGCAAAATCACGACGCAGGGCCACGGTGCTATCGGTATTGAGGCAAGCTCGTCCGGCAATGGCGTGTCAATCACGAACACCGGTGATATCGCGACCTCGGGCGATGGCGCGGCCGCAATTTCCGCCAATCAAGAGCGGGGCAAATACGCCTTTTTCAACGAACCGGTGACAGTCACGAGCACCGGCAATATCACCACGACGGGCGATGATGCGAATGGCATCGAAGCCAATAATTCGACCGGCGACGTGACGGTCGCGAGCACGGGCAACATATCCGCCGGCGCTGGCAGCTCCGGAATTGTCGCGCTGGCCACCAGCGATTTTTTTGGCGAGGACTTCGGCCGCTTTGAGGATTCGTTTCCTGAAAACACCGGCAACGTCACAGTCACCTCCACCGGCAACATCACGCTGACCGGCGAAAACGACGACGAAGACGATAAAGATTTCTTCTTCCCATCGGCTGGAATATTGGCTGCCGGAAGCGGCGAAATCAACATCGCTTCAACCGGCAACATTTCAACGACTGGCGCCGACCGCGGCGGCATCTTGGCCATCTCCGCACCGTTTTTCTTCTTCGGGCCCTACGACTGTTATGATGATGAGTGTGAGCTGCCTGTAACCGCTCCAGTCACGGTCACGTCCGTCGGCGACATCGCAACCACCGGCGACAACGCCTTTGCC
>JANOCZ010000448.1:0-4268 GCA_031412455.1 Hyphomicrobium sp.
CCTCCAGGCGGCCCTGACCTGGCCGCTACCCAACGCGCTGCGCCCGATTACGGGCGATCAAGTTCGCCTGCTGCAAACCGATAACGTTGTCTCGGTGTCGGCGACCAACGAGGAGCGAACCTTGGCCGGGCTGGGAGTGACCAGTCCCGCAACGGTTGCATCGATCGTCCCAGGATACTTGGAGAGGTACAAATCCAAGGGGCAATTTGCTCACTACCGCCGGAGTTGACCGCGACTCCGCAAAGAAAAGCGCCTCGTCCGAAGGACAAAGCGCTTTTGAGTATCTCTATCTGTGTCGGCGGCCTTAGTGCAGGGCAGCAATCGCCAGCTCGCCCTCTTCGGCGTGGCCAACGGCGGCCTGCAGCGTATCGGTCAAAGCAATTGGGGTACCGTCTGCGGCGTGCAGCGAAAACAGGTTGATGCCATCAGGCAACCCTTCGATCGCTGGAAACATCTCACTCGCTTCGTCAGACGACAGCGTTTTGATGTAGGCAACTTCGCCGCCACCTAAGCGCGCAAATTCGATTTCACTCATGACCGGCGGCATGACCGCAACACTCTTGCGAGACTTTGCAGAAGTTTTACTATTCATGACTCTCTTCCTCCTTCGCGGGATGAGGTCGGGTGCGCTCGAAGCTGTACCGGATCGAAATTGCCGATGCCAAACTCTAAGCCAATCCTCACTTGATTCGTCTGATCTGGCTGTGACTCCAAAAGCTCAGATCAGCCGCGGTCTTTGTTACCTCGGGTACTGCCTATTTCTATACGGCGCACGAGGCGCTCCGGTTCCAGCCGGTGCAAGTCGATCGATAAAAGTCCGTTGGTCAAATCGGCGCTTTTCACTTCAATTCCGTCCGCTAGCACAAAACTGCGGCTGAATTGACGCGCGGCGATGCCCCGATGCAGAAACTCTTTTCCTTTGTCGTCCTCACGGCGGCCGCGGATAATCAACTGATTGTCCTCCAAAGAAACCTCGAGCTCATCGCGACTGAAGCCGGCCACAGCTAGAGTGATGCGCAGCGCTTCCGCGCCCTCGCCGTCCTTCGCAATTCTTTCGATGTTGTAGGGAGGATATCCGTCGCTCGAGCCTTTTCCGGCGCGATCGATCAGCCTCTCGATTTCTTCGAAACCCAACAGCAGCGGGTTTGACAGCATGGCCATTCGTGACATTGCGAGGTCCTCCTAAAAGCGACCGGCGTAACGAGCAAGCCATAAGGCCCTGCCCTGTAGTTCGTGTATCGAAGTTGGTTCGTCTCGTAATGAGCCCGACCCCTCCATGAGTTCACATATGGGCGTTGCGCAGCGTCAATCAAGCCGGGTTATTAAAGGAAGGAGGGACTGTCAAACGTGGCCGGCAGCTCCACGAATTCTACTCCAAAGTCGTCTACGCGCGGTGCTATGCAACCCATACAATCAGCGCTCCTTTGCGGCACGTCATAGTCCTGCTCGACTTGTGGACCAGGGGATGAATGTTGACCTCGATCGGAGAGCCTGATGCCATTTAATTCCAAGTCCCCGCAAGCTGCCGCTGTGATGTTCCTATTCTTGATGGCGCAGGCCACTGCCGCTGATCAACCGCCGCCAGCGAACGCAGCGCCGCCAGCCGCCGCGCAAGTGACGATCCCAGTGACGACCCCAGTAACCACCCAAGTCGCGCCCGAAAAACCGACCGAGACAATTCCAGACGTGCAGCTGACCCCGGAGGAAAAAGCCGAAAAAGAATCGCGCAAAGCGTGTAAGGCCGACATCTGCTCGGCACTGCGCGCCAAGAAATCCGACGGTCCCGACGTCTCGTGCGCAGTCACCAAAAGCTGGCGCAAGGAGCAACTTGGTAAACTCGTCGGCAAACTCAAGGTGTCCTGGCCATACGGCCCGGTCAAATGCACGTCGATGGTCAACCTGAAACGCGCCGATCTCGTCAAGGCTGTAACAGCTGACAAGATTGAAATTGAACTCGACAAGCACGCCGTCGCTTGCGTCGTCGATCGCGAGAAAGAGCCCGCGTCAGATATCAAATTCGACTTCACGCCCAAAGTGTCATTCGAGAATGGCAAAGCCACGAAGGCAAAAATCAACTGGGGCAAGATCGAAGCCCCGACGTTGATCAAGGGCGCGCTATGGACCGCGACTGCGGCTGACAACACGGTCAACATGCTGTCTGGGACGCTCGTCGCCGACATCAATGATTTCATCGACAAGAAATGCGACGAGGTCAAAGATCAGTGGGCAGGCAAATGACGCCGGGACGCCGAATAACCGATCACGAGCGCGTGACCTGGCGATAAGAAAATTCTATCGATACCATCCAAAGAAACGATTAGTGCTGATTACTTCAAGCGTGTATGACGCTCGCGTGGTGACGTTATTAGTTCACTGAATTTGGAGGATACACTCATGAAGATCTGGTCCAAGCCAGCCGTTCGCGAACAGGAAGTCGGTCTCGAAGTAACGAGCTACCTCCCCGCTGAAATCGACGTTATCTAAGAATACTGCTCCATTGGAGCTCGAAACGGCGGCCGCGAGGCCGCCGTTTCCGTTTCTACACTGCCGAAGCCGAGCCCTCGACCACGATGCGCCGCTCCTCAAGTTCGAGCCACTGCAGTTCGGCCGCTTCGAGCGCGGACTGCGCCGACGCCAAATCGGCACTCGCTTTGTCGAATCCCCGGCGGTCTTCAACGAATAGGTTCGCGTCGTCGAGCCGCTTAGCCAATGCTGCAATCCGCGCTTCGAGATCCGCAATCGTCCGCGGCAGTGCCTCGAGCGCGTGCTTTTCCTTAAACGACAATTTGCGCTGAACGGCCGGCGCCGCGACCGCTGTTGCCTGTGTCCGCTCTGACGCCGCCGCTTTCACCGAACCTGATCCCGACTTGACCAGGTCCTCGCCGCGCCTTTGCGTCAGCATATCGGAATAGCCGCCAGCGAATTCGCTCCAGCGCCCATCGTCCTCGGGCGCGAGCACACTCGTGACGACGCGATCGAGAAAATCGCGGTCATGGCTGACGAGCAGAACGGTACCTTGATAGTCCCCCAGAAGCTCCTGCAGCAAATCGAGCGTTTCGAGATCGAGGTCGTTCGTCGGCTCATCCAGTATGAGCAGATTGGACGGCTTGGCCAAGGCGCGCGCCAACATCAAGCGCGCTCGCTCGCCGCCCGACAACACGCGCAACGGCGTCCGCCGCTGCTCAGGCTGAAACAAAAAGTCTTTCATATAGCTCGCCACATGCCGCGGCTTGCCGTTGATGATGACCTGATCGCCGCGCCCGCCCGTCAGAGCCTCGGCGACGGTCCAATTTGGATCGAGTTCATCGCGCCGCTGGTCGAGCGAGACAAGCTCCAGGTTGCTGCCGAGGCGGATCGTGCCGCTATCGGGTTCGACCGCCCCGGTCAGAAGCTTGATCAGCGTTGTTTTGCCAGCGCCGTTTGGACCCACGAGGCCAAGGCGGTCGCCCCGCATGATCCGCAACGACAGGTCGCGGACGATGGGCTCGCCACCAAAGGATTTTGAGATCTTTTTCGTCTCGGCGACGAGCTTTCCGGACGTGCCGCCCTCCGCGACGTCGAGCCGGACGTTCCCGGTCACACTGCGTTGCTCGTTGACTTCACGCCGCATTGCTCGCAACTCGCGAACCCGTCGGACATTGCGCTTGCGCCGCCCCGTGACCCCGCCGTGCATCCAGGAGTCTTCGCGCACGATTTTTCGGTCGAGCTTGTGCCGCTCGATCTCTTCTTCTTCAAGAACCTTGTCGCGCCAATCTTCGAACGCGGCAAAGCCCTGCTCAAGCCGGCGCGCGGTGCCACGATCGATCCATACCGTCGATCGCGACAGGTTTTCGAGGAACCGCCGGTCATGGCTGATCAGCACGATGGCGCCACGTGACGCTTTGAGCTCCGCCTCGAGCCATTCGATGGCCGGCAGGTCGAGATGGTTGGTCGGCTCGTCGAGCAGCAGCACGTCGGGCTTCGATACGAGCACCCGCGCCAGCGCCGCGCGCCGCGCTTCGCCGCCCGATAACATCTGCGGATCTTCATCTCCGGTCATGCCGAGTTCGTCGATGAGCGCCTGTGCCTGAAACGGATCGTCGGTCGGGCCAAGCCCCGCTTCGACATAATCGCGGACTGTTTCAAAGCCCGTGAAATCTGCTTCCTGAGCGAGATAGCGGATGCTGGCGTTCGGATGCGCGAACCGTTCGCCAGTGTCGGGCTGGATCATGCCCGCCGCAATTTTGAGTAACGTCGATTTGCCGGAACCGTTACGCCCAACGAGACAC
>JANOCZ010000449.1:0-7200 GCA_031412455.1 Hyphomicrobium sp.
TGGCGCAAGGGTTCGACGCGCGCGAGCAATTTCGCATCCTGTTCCTCGACAAGAAGAACAATCTGATCGCCGATGAGGTGCAGGGGCACGGGACTGTCGATCACACGCCGGTGTATGTGCGCGAGGTCGTCAAGCGGGCGCTCGAGTTGTCGGCGACGGCGATCATCCTCGTGCACAATCATCCATCGGGCGACCCAACTCCGTCGCGTGCTGACGTGGACATGACCAAGCAGATCATGGACGCGGCGCGACCGCTTGGAATCTCGGTACACGACCACATCATCGTCGGACGCGAGGGGCACGCGAGCCTGAAGGGGCTGAAGCTGATTTGAAGGTTGTAAGGCGGAGATTGACATTTGTAAGGTTTTAACTTACATATAGCGTGTAGCCTGGAGTAAGGCTTGCCGTGCCAGCGGCCGATTGTGGATCAACAGAGCGAACGATCAGGGGATACCTAAATGCAAAAGAATCGTGGATTTTGGGGGACCCTAGATGATCCGTTCGTTTCGGAACAAAGAGCTCAGAAAGCTTTGGGAGAGTAGCCAACCGTTACCGCTTAAAACGCTGATCGCTGAGGCGATCTTCGACATTATGGATTCGATTGATGCAGCAGGGTCGCCTCGCGATCCGGCTTTCAACGGATTCCGATTCGACGAATGGACGGAAAGCAACCAGCAACGTTATGGCGTCATGGTCTCCGACCATTGGCTGATCTCTTACGGATGGAGCGACGGACATGCAGTCGATGTCGATTTGGAGAGACTTGACTAGAATATTACAATTTGTAGAGCGTACCCATGAGTGAGTTTCCCCGCCGCGACCCTAAGCGTTGCCCGACGCATCCCGGTCGAATCTTGCGCGAATATGCGGTGCCCGCGCTCGAGCTGTCTAAGACAGCAATCGCTGAGCATCTTGGAATTTCGCGGCAGACGCTTTACGATTTACTGGCCGAAAAACAGCCCGTGACGCCGCAGATGGCTGTCCGGATCGGTAAGCTATTAGGGAACGGCCCGAACCTGTGGGTTAATATGCAAGCCGCGTACGACCTGTGGCATGCCAAACGCGAAGTCGACGTTTCAAAAATTCCGACTTTCAAGCCGACGAAGACGATCTTGCAGCGGCCGGGGTCAGCGCAGCGTTGAGGTGATGCGGGTGTCGCGCATGCACACGTAGGTGATCAGCGAGACCCCAATGCTAGCTGAGACATACCAATAGAACGCGGTTTCGGCGCCACCCTGCTTCAACAACAACGCGATGTATTCGGCCGTGCCGCCAAAGAGCGCGACGGTGATTGCGTAGGGCAGGCCGACGCCGAGAGCGCGAACGTGGGTCGGGAACAACTCCGCCTTCACCACGGCGTTGATCGCCGTATAGCCCGAGATGATCACGAGGCTCGTCATCATCAACGCGAAGGCCACGAACGGATCGCGTGCTGCCGACAGCGCCGTCAGCAACGGCAGGGTCAGGATCGATCCCAGTACGCCGAACGCGATTAGGATCGGGCGTCGGCCGATGCGATCGGATAGCGCGCCGACGAGCGGCTGGAGCAGCATGTAGACGAACAACGCCACGGCCGAGATCAACGTCGCGGTGTCCTTGGAGAAGCCCGACGTGTTGTGGAGGAACTTCTGCATGTAGGTCGTGAATGTGTAAAACGCGATCGTGCCGCCGAGCGTCATGCCGATGACGATTGCGACTTCGCGGGGGTGTTCGAGCAAGGCCTTTATCGTGCCGTCGCGACGGCCAGAGGTCACGAAGGCTTCGGTTTCATGCATGTCGCGGCGCATCAGGTAGGCGACGACGGCCAGCAGCGCGCCGATGGCAAACGGGATGCGCCAACCCCAAGCTTCGAGTTCAGCTTGCGTCAGGAAGACTTTTTGCAAAACGATCAGAACGAGCATCGCGCACAGCTGGCCGCCGATCAGCGTCACATATTGAAAGCTCGAAAAGAAGCCGCGGCGTTCGGGTGTCGCCATTTCGGACAGGTAAGTGGCGCTGGTGCCGTATTCGCCGCCAAGGCTCAAGCCTTGCATCAGGCGGGCGAAGAGCAACAGCGCGGGTGAGGCGATGCCGATCGACGCGTAGGTTGGCGTCAGCGCGATCATGGCTGAGCCAAAACACATCAGCAGAACCGACGCGGTCAAGGCGATGCGGCGGCCATGTTTGTCGGCCATGCGGCCAAAAAACCAAGCGCCGACGGGGCGCATCAGGAAGCCGACGGCGAAAATCGCGGCCGTATGCAAAAGCTGCGCGGTTGGATCCGCGTCAGGGAAAAATGACTTGGCGAAATAGAGCGAGAAGGCGGCGTAGACGTAGAAGTCGTACCACTCGACCAAATTACCCGACGAACCGATGAGAATGGCGCGGATGCGGTCCGCTGTCGTCAGCTGCGGCGCGGTTACTCCTTCATTCACGCGGTCGTGCCCCCATATGATTGCTCCCGCATAAATCCCTCAACGGCGGCGACGACACAGCGCGATTTTGCAGCGGGCGTTACGCATTTGCGGCACCCAGATTGACGAGCGGCGTCTGCGTCACCTAATAACACGGCCGCGCCCGATAGGATAAGATACATGCCGACGACACGACGTCACGCCAAGCTGATAATATTGGGCTCTGGGCCCGCTGGATATACGGCTGCCATCTATGCAGCGCGCGCAATGTTGAAGCCGCTCATGATCCAGGGCTCGCAGCCCGGCGGGCAGTTGACGATTACGACCGATGTCGAAAATTATCCGGGCTTTGCCGATGCGATCCAGGGGCCATGGCTCATGGAGCAGATGCAGGCGCAGGCGGCGCATGTCGGCACTGACATCGTTATGGACCACATCAACAAGGTCGAACTCAAGTCGCGGCCGATCCGGCTCGAGGGTGACAGCGGCGATGCCTACACGTGCGATACGCTTATCATCTGCACGGGGGCTCAGGCCCGCTGGCTCGGGCTGCCGTCCGAAGATGTGTTCAAGGGGCATGGCGTCTCGGCGTGCGCGACGTGCGATGGGTTTTTCTACAAGGGCAAAGAAGTCATGGTCGTCGGCGGCGGCAATACCGCGGTCGAGGAAGCTTTATTTCTAACTAATTTCGCCAGCCGCGTAACGCTGGTGCACCGGCGCAATTCATTCCGGGCCGAGCGCATTTTGCAGGACCGATTATTTAAGAACCCAAAAATCGAGGTGATCTGGGACACGGCAATCGAAGAAGTTTTGGGAACAAGCGCGCCGAAATCCGTCACCAGCGTGCGATTAAAGAACGTCAAAACGGGTGCGATCAGCGAACGGCCCGTTGATGGCTTTTTCGTTGCCATCGGACATGCGCCGGCGACCGAGTTGTTCAAAGGGCAGCTCGAGATGACGCCTTCTGGGTATCTCGTGACGGCTCCAGATTCGACCGCGACCGCGATCCCTGGCGTTTATGCGGCGGGTGACGTCAAGGACGAGGTGTTCCGCCAAGCTGTAACGGCGGCGGGGATGGGCTGCATGGCGGCGCTCGAAGCTGAACGGTATCTTGCAGAGCACGGGATGGCGGAAGCTGCGGAGTAGTTGCGTGAACGCGCAATTGCCTATTTTTATTAAGGTCTATTGCCATCAATTTAAGGCGCGGCCGATAATAATCCGCCAATATAAAAGATCTACATGTCGAAATGACCGTCATAGGTCATTCGAATAATGCCTTCTTAATTCATTCCCTCTAATTTTATTCAACTGCTGCAACCAGACACAGTGTCTGTTGGTGGTTTGGCGCGTCCAAACTGTTTGCCCGTGCGGCTCGTGTAGAGGTGTCCTTCCGTGTACCGTATGCTGACTTGCCTCACGACAGAGCACGATCTGCGGATCGTGTTCATTGCCGTGTTGATCTGTGCTGCAACCGCCGCCACGGGGCTGTCGACGTACGCTTACGCGCTCGATTCCAAGAGCCGCCACCAGCGGTTATGGATGCTGTTTTCCGGATTCAGCGCTGCCACCGGAATATGGGGCACGCACTTTATCGCCATGCTGGCGTACCAACCCTCCATTACAAGCGCGTACGATTTAAGTTTGACCGCGCTTTCCTTCGCGCTTGCAGCGGTCGCGACCACATTCGGCTTCGCCGTCAGCGCGCGCAAGACCGAGACCGCGACGATTGCCGGCGGCACGCTTATCGGCGCTGGAATTGCCGTTATGCATTTCACCGGTATGGCGGCGCTCGACGTCGCTGGACATATTGTGTGGGATCAGATTCTGGCTTCGGCCTCGTTGCTGCTCGGCGTTGGGTTTTCCGTTGCCGCGTTAGGCGTATTCCACGGCTCTCGCGGTTACCGAGAACGATTGGCGATCGCCAGTTTGCTGCTCGTGCTCGCGATCGCGGGCACACACTTCACGACCATGTCAGCCGCGCAAATCGTTACCGATCCGGCGCGTGTCCTCGGTATCGCGTCGCTCGATCGGATCACGCTCGCGCTCGTCGTTTTCTGCATTGTCGCGCTGACGCTTGTCGGTGGCATCATCGCGGTCTTTATCGGCAAAATTAAAGATACGCTGGCGCAGCGTAGCGCTCACCTCGAAATTGAGATCGAGGATCGCCGGCGCGCCGTCGAGCGCATCAAACTTCAGCAGGCCATTCTGGGCGCGACGATGCGCGACGACGTTTTTCGTCACGCGCCGCTCGAGGTGGCTATTGCCGCGCTCAACGGCCACGTTACCGGATACGATGCGATTGAATGCGCCTACGTCTATAGCCGCAGCGACGACGACTTTAGCTTGAGGCTCCTGCAGATCAGCGACCGGTTGCCTGGACGGCAAATGACGGCCGACACGGTCGGAGCGGAGTTTTTCGTTGCCAACGGAAAGCTTGACCAGATGTCGGAGCCCGTTGTCATCCCCGATGTCGAGGCTGACCCGCGGCTCGTGGATGCGCGCGCACAGCTCGCTCCCGGCGACGAATTTTGCGCGGCCATGTTTAATCCCATCAGCATCGACGGCCGCGTCGTTGGAGTTTTCTGCGTTCGCGCCCGGAGCAGCGTTCGTCAATGGACTCAAGACGAGATTCTGTTTGCGACGTCGCTCGCCAATCTCGCGTCTCTCGTGTTTGAGCGGCAAGAGCGGCAGAAGACCGAAGATGCTTTGCGCGAAGCCAACACGGCGGCGCTGGCTGCAACAAAAGCCAAATCGCAATTCCTTGCCAATATGAGCCACGAAATCCGCACACCTATGAATGGCGTGTTTGGGATGACGGATCTGCTGGCCCGCACCACTCTTGATGACCGGCAGCGCCGGCTCGTCGATCACATCGGCCAATCGGCACGCACGCTTTTGACGATCATCAACGATATTCTGGATTTGTCGCGCATCGAGGAAGGCAAGCTGTCGCTTGATTCGCATGACTATCAACTTGCTGGATGCGTTGAGGACGCGGTGGCGCTGCTGGCCGAAGACGCCGTCAAAAAAGGCCTCGATATAAATCTGTTCGTCGACGCGCAGGCGGACGGGATGGTCAAAGGCGACAGTGTGCGGCTGCGGCAAGTCATGCTGAACGTCATCGGCAATTCGATCAAGTTCACGAGCGCGGGCGAAATTTCTGTGCGTGTCACGCCAGTCGGCAGTGACGAACCCACCCGCCTATTCAGGTTTGAAGTCCGCGATACGGGCATCGGCATCGACCCCCAATCGTTGGCGCAGTTGTTCAAACCCTTCACTCAGGCCGACTCGTCCATCAGCCGCAAATATGGTGGGACTGGATTGGGGCTGTCGATCTCGCGGCATCTCGTTGGGCTTATGGGCGGCCAGATGGAAATGACCAGCGAGCCCGGCCGCGGAACGTGCGTGGCATTCGAATTGCCGATGGACGTCACGCTTTCGGCCGACACCCGCGTCAAAGCCAATACCGGCTCGCTGTTTGGTCAACGCATTCTCGTCGTTGATGACCGCGCCACCAATCGGGAAATCGTTTGCTCGTATCTGGCGGCGTGCGGCGTGCAGGCGGAAACGGCCGAGAACGGCGCGCAGGCGCTCGTCATGCTCGATCGAGCGGCGCAATCGGGGAGGCCTTTTGCGCAGGCGATCGTCGATCACGTTATGCCGGGCATGGACGGGCTCGAGCTCAGCCGTCGCATCAAAGCTGAGCCCGCCTTTGCCGCCACACAGCTCATCTTGCTGTCCTCGCTGTCGTGGTCGCAGGATATGAACGTGACACGAGATGCCGGCATCGAACGGCTGCTTCACAAACCGATACGGCGTACCGAGCTGATCAGCGTCGTCACCGAACTCCTCAACCGGAAACCGGCTGACGTCCGCGCCGTCAACGCCACTGTCGATGCGCAAAACTTGAGCGTCAAATTTAACCTCAACGTGCTCGTTGCCGAAGACAACCCTGTCAATCAGGTTATCGCCGTCGAGTATCTGGCAAACTGCGGCTGCTCAGCGACGGTCGTCGAAAACGGATTGCAAGCGGTGGCTGCGTTCGAACGCGAGGCGTTTGACTGCATCCTCATGGATTGCCAGATGCCTGAGATGGATGGGCTGCAGGCGACGCGCGTCATCCGCGAGCGCGAGCGGGAAACAATGGCCGACGCGATGCCGATCTTCGCCGTCACAGCCAACGCCTACGAGGACGATCGAGAGCGGTGCCTCGCTTCCGGAATGAACGGCTACATTCGCAAACCATTTTCTGAAGCCGATCTGGCAGCTGCACTCACGACTATCTCCGGCCCGCACCGGAAAGCCGCCGTTAGATCAGTTGCTGAAGCTGCGCCCATTGCACCTGGACAGCTCGCTGACCAGAGCCCTCGTGTTGCAAGGTCTAGCGGTTTTGCAAGCGCCCTCAAGACAACGCGCCCAGCGCTTTATCAGCGGCTGGTGACAGTGTTCCTCGATCACGCGCCGATCGTGCATAGTAGTCTTGCCAGCGCGATCTGGAGGCTGGATTTCAACGGCGTGATGAGCGCCGCGCACAGCTTGAAGTCCAGCAGCGCCAATATCGGCGCCGTGCGCCTCAGCGAGCTTTGCCTCGACCTTGAAACCGCGGCGCAAGGCAAAGTCGCCGGCAACATGGCGGAGATTGCGGGTGACCTCGAGGTTTGCCTCACCGGTGTCTGCGAAACGTTGCGCAACGAACGAGAGACTTTAGCGCTCAACGTTGCCTAACTCGGCGTTGCCGACGCTCCCGCGATTACGCCGCTTGCGCCGCAAAGCTTCCGCACGTTATGGGTTTGTTTGGCCTTGCGTT
>JANOCZ010000450.1:0-4984 GCA_031412455.1 Hyphomicrobium sp.
GGACACCGCGGCCTTGGACGATCCTCGCCGTCCCCGTAAGTCGGCGTCTGAGGCGCCGCGCGGGATCATGACGCGACGTGGTGCGCCGGAGACCGGCGCTTTCCGCCGCTACTCCACGTTCCCATTCTCATCGATGATGACCGAGAACGTGCGGGTCGCGGGTTCGCCTGAGCCGAGGCGGCCGGAGACGGTGAATTTGTCTTCGCCCGACTGACCAGCGACAGGAGTATAGTAAATCCCCGTGCCCTGCACCTGAGTGCCGATGCATTTGCCCGACAGCGAATACTGGATCGTCGTCGCCTCGCCGGTCTTGAAAGCGACTTGCCCCTTTGCCGGCTGAGCGTCGAGTTGCATATCCGGGAAGCCCTTGAACGCGCAAGCGTCGGGCGTGAAGCCGGCCATCACGAATACGCGGGTCGCCTCGCCCGGCTTGACGCGGGTGCCCCGTCCCCCAGTCTGACCCCCAGTCTGTCCCTCGGCGGCCGACGGGTTCGACCACAGCGTCACCAGCGCGAGCGTGATGGCCCCCGCGCCCAGCAGCAGAGTGAACCTATCGCGAAACGAATGCGTGCGGGTATTTTGCGCAGCGGGCATCGCAGGGCCTCCTCATAGCGGCGTCTACGCAGCACGAGTTGAATCTACGCTTCGATTCTAGGGATTGGGCAGGCGGTTACAGTGCACTGCAACCTGATGCAGGCAACTCCTGCATCGCGATCACGATCACGTCCGCTGCTCCATCCAGCGCACGGCCTCCGCGATCAACACCGCGTAGAGCGCCAGGACGAATCCCGACAGCATGTTGACGGAGACGATCGCGCTTAAGCCCTGCGCGACGCCGGGATCAAACACGAGACCCAGCATCCGCTCGACGATGTCATCGAAACTCTGCTTCAGAAGAAACAGGAACTCGCTGGCCTGCTGGAGCGATGGCCGCTCGGGCAGATCGAAGGCCGCGCGCCGGGCCATCTCGGTCATCCCCGGCGACGGCAGGAACGAGAGTGCTGTAGAAAATATCAGACCGAGCGGCGCGGCGAGCCGGAAATAACCCCAGCGCAACGGCCGCGCTTTGAGCCGCTCGGCGAGAAAACGCACGCCTTGAATGCCGATGAACAAACACACCGCGAACGCGACGGCGACGGTCGTTAGGCGATCGAAATCGGTGCCAAGGAACGTCAACAGCGCGGCGGCACCGGCAAGCACCGACTTGACCAACGCCTCGAGCGATCCAACCACGGTGGTAAACAGCGGCAGACGTCCGGGCTCGCGGTCGAAATAAAACGGCATCTCGTTGCGCAGACGCGCGATCTCGAGCGCAAGGCCGAGAGCCAACGCGGTGGCCGCCGTTACTCCGGCAAACAGCAGCGGGTAATGGAGACCGAACCACGCCGCGCCGGCTACAGCCGCAAGTTCGGCCAGCATGATGATCGCGTTTAAAATGATGCGCATGTATATGCTCCCCCGGCGGCTGCATTCTAACGCGGACTGAAGCAAGCGCCAGGATGTTTGATCGGTGCACCGCTTTCCTAATGCCTCCGCCCTCCCCTGCCCGCGCCTGATCGGCTAGGGTGACGGTCAGCGACACAAAAGGGACACTCATGACGCCATCGCCCGACATTCAGCGCCTGATCGAGATCATGGCGGCGTTGCGCACGCCCAAGACGGGTTGCCCGTGGGATCTCGAGCAGACCTTCGCGACGATCGCCCCGTATACAATTGAAGAAGCCTACGAGGTCGCCGACGCGATCGCCCGCAACGATCTGGGCGACTTGAAAGACGAACTCGGCGACTTGCTGTTGCAGGTCGTCTACCATTCGCGCCTCGCCCAGGAGAACGGCGCATTCAAGTTCGGCGACGTCGTCGAAGGCGTCACGGAGAAGATGATCCGACGGCATCCCCACGTGTTCGGCGACGCGACGGCTCGCAACGCCGGTGCCGTCTCAGGCTTCTGGGAGACGATCAAGGCGGAGGAGAAATCGCAACGATCAACGGCGCGCAACGAAGCACACTCTCTGCTTGCCGATGTGCCGCTCGCACTGCCCGCCCTGACCCGCGCCGTCAAGTTGCAGAGCAAAGCTGCAAAGGCCGGCTTCGACTGGCCGAGCCTGACGCCGGTGTTCGATAAAATGCGCGAAGAGCTGGCCGAACTCGAAGAAGCAATCTCATCCTATCCCGCCGCGTCCGGCCTCCCCGCGCGACTCCTTCGAAGTCCCCTTGCGGGGCAGGCGGGGATCGACGAAGGAGAGTCGGACGCGGCAATGAAAAACGACCCCGCCGCGTCCGGCCGGCTCGACGAAGGAGAGTCGGACGCGGCAATGAAAAACGACCCCGCCGCGTCCGGCCGGCTCGACGAAGGAGAGTCGGACGCGGCAATGCAAGAAGAATTCGGCGACCTGCTGTTCGTGATGGCCAACGTTGCGCGCCACTTGAAAATCGATCCCGAGACAGCGCTGCGGTCGGCCAATGCAAAATTCACGCGGCGGTTTGCGCACATTGAAACGCGTCTGTCCGAGCGAGGCAAAACACCCGAGCAATCGACACTGGCCGACATGGACGCGCTGTGGGACGAGGCGAAGTTTTTAGAAGGCATCTAGCGAGTATGCCGGTGCAAAGCGTTAGTCGGTCAGAGCTTGGCGGAACAGGTCATCAAGCAACGCGGCACCGGTTGGACTGAGATCATCGTCCATATACAGCGCTTGGCCCTGTGGCCCGCACCAATGACCAGCTACTTGGCCGAATAAATGAGACGCGCGTTGTCGTGGGCTGCACGCGTCTCGACGTGCTCGGGCCGGAAGCCCAGACCCATGACGCGCGCAGGCAGCCGCGAAAAAAACGGCAGTCTCGTCAAGACGCGCAAGGCAAGCGGGGGCTTGGCTGTCCCGGTCGCCGCCAGAGTTGGCCCGATAATCGTATTTTGCATAATCAGCTGAAAGCGCTGGGTCATGCGCGTTGGCCACTCACGCCGAGCCTGCACCGCTTCGACATCACTATCGCTCACGCGATTTTCGCGCAGTGGAGCGGCCAAGATATTGCTGGCGGCAACGGCGTCTTGGATCGCGAGGTTTATACCGACCCCGCCGATGGGGCTCATCGCGTGCGCCGCATCCCCGATGCACAGCAATCCGGGACGGCTCCACTTTTCGAGGCGATCGACTTGGACGACGAGCAGCTTCACGTCATCGAGGCTCGCGATCGACGTGGCGCGGGCAGCTTCGAACGGCACGAGCGCGCCAACAGATTTCTGGAATGCAGCCAACCCCTCGTTGCGAATGCGCGCATCTGTGCCCTTGGGGATGACGAACGCGCATTGCCAGTAGTCGCCGCGATTCAACATGACGAAAATCCGGCCAGCGTCGAAGCGGCCTTGTGTTTCGCTGGTGTCGGTCGGCCGGCGCGGCAAGCGAAACCACAGCGCATCCATCGGGGCGCCGAAGGATTGGCTTATGAGACCCGCCACATGGCGCAGTGTCGAGGTGCGGCCGTCAGCAGCAATGACGAGGTCGGCGTGAATATCGAGCGGGCCGTTTGCTGTGATAGCTCTAAGCCCCGTCACGCGATTGTTGGCATCAACGATCAACGCGCGCGCCTCAGCCTGCATCCGCAGATCGAAAGAGGGATAAAGGCGGCCTTTGCGGTTCAAAAAATCGAGGAAGTCCCATTGCGGCATCATCGCGATGAACGGCGCGGCGACAGGCAAGTGGCTCATATCCGCGATGCGGAACCGTTGCGCTCCAAAACTCGCGCGAAGCTCTGTGACGCGCTGATGAGGCAGCGCCAAAAATTCATCGAGCCAGCCGAGCTCGTGCAGCACCTGCATCGTCGATGGGTGGATCGTATCGCCACGAAAATCGCGCAGGAAATCGGCGTGCTTTTCAAGAACGATCACCCGGACGCCAGCGCGTGCGAGCAGGACACCCAGCATCATGCCCGCCGGGCCACCACCGGCAATGCAAGCCTGGGTGCGCGTGTCCATAAGAGCGGTAGTTTAAACCCGAATGCCCGCCTTGCGAAGATGCGCGATGACGCGATCCTTCTTTTCTGACGCAATGCGCAGGCGAACGTGGAGCGCACCATCATCAGCCGACGTTCGCGTCATGACGTTGGTATTTTCGTAAAGCCACGCAATCAGAGCGCCCAACTGGCCGGGCACGACGATATCGAGCAGCTCGTCGTTTTGACCGAGCCTTTCACTGATCGCGGCAAACAAATCCTCGAGCCCCTCGCCTGTCACCGCCGACACCAGCACCGGCCGGCGCTCGTCGCGGCGCGCATCATGGCGCAGTTCACCAAGCCGGTCAGGCGTGAGCAGGTCGACCTTGTTCCACACCTCGACGATATGCCCGTCGGCCGGTTGCGTGTCGATGCCAAGATCGCCCAGCACCTTCTCGACATCGCTCGCCTGCGCCGCCGTTTCGGGATGCGAGATATCGCGCACGTGCAAGATTAAATCAGCTTCGATGACCTCTTCGAGCGTCGCGCGGAACGCGGCAACCAGCATGGTCGGCAAATCGGAAATGAAACCAACGGTGTCGGACAGGATGATTTTGCGCGCGCCCGGCAACTTCAATTCGCGCATCGTCGGGTCGAGCGTGGCGAACACCTGGTCCATAGCGAGCACGCCCGCGCCCGTGATCCGGTTGAATAGCGTCGACTTGCCAGCGTTCGTATAGCCAACGATGGCGACGATCGGATAGGGCACCTTGCGGCGGCCGCGGCGATGCAGCTCGCGCGTGCGGACGACGTCTTTGAGATCGCCTTTGATCGCGTCGATCCGGTCCTGCAACATGCGCCGGTCGAGCTCGATTTGCGCTTCGCCGGGGCCACCAAGGAAGCCGCCGCCGCCGCGCTGGCGTTCCAAATGGGTCCACGCCCGCACGAGCCGGCCCTTCTGGTAGGACAGATGCGCGAGTTCGACTTGCAGCACACCTTCCTTGGTGCGGGCGCGCGCTCCGAAAATCTCCAAGATCAATCCGGTGCGATCGACGAC
>JANOCZ010000451.1:0-4576 GCA_031412455.1 Hyphomicrobium sp.
GTCCCCGTTCTTGGCCTCGGTCTTGCGGCCATCGATTTCGGCCGCGCGCAGACCACTAAAACTGAAATTCAATCGGCGGCCGATAGCGCCGCCGCCGGTGCGAAGTTGCTTGGCCACCCGCGCAGCGAAATTGAAGCCACCATTCGGGGTTTTCTCCGCACGAACCTGCCTGCGAACCGCCGCGAAATGGATTTCGTCCTGATTTTTGGTCCCGACGACACGTCGCTGACCGTCAGATTAAATTCCAGCGTGCCGACATCGATCCTCGGCATCGTCGGCGTCAAGGAATTGGACATCGCGGTTGAAAGCCGCGCCGACAAGCCCGACCCGATCAAGCAATTACAGTCACCCCACCGGGGCGTCGTACCCGAATTGCCGCCCGCGTTTTCAAATGGCAAAGGGCTCGACGGCATGACCGCCGACGACCTCAAGCAAGCCGAACAACAGGCTCGCCGGATCTTGGACGAACTTCAACGATCCGGCGGTGACCGCGAAGTGCAGGAATTATTGCGGGGCCTCAGTCAGCTACGCTGACAAGAAACAAGTCAGCTGCGTTGCCGAAAATTATCGCACCAAAAGGAACGGCCCCGGAGCCACGGCCAACAGCCGCGTCAGCGCCCGTGGATCACCCAGCAACGTGCCGCCGCACCGCGCAATAATGAAGCTTGGATGCAGCCGATAAAGCTGCTCGTCGAACGCGCCCGGAACGCCGTAGTCGGGACCGCCGGGCACATAAACGCAATCCTCGATGCCAGCGGTCACAAACCGCGCTTGGCTGTCGATCTCGGCATAGCCCGCCGCCGTTTCAGCCGCGATCATAATGTAAATCTTGCCGCCTGGCATGACGAGCCGCTCGGCCGCACGCAGCATCGACGGCATCCGCTCGGTGTCTTCAATGACGACAGCGACATCCGGCTTCAGAGCGCCGCGCCCACGACCCGCCACAACCACGCCGGTCGCGCCGCTGACATTGGCGAGTATCGAACTGAGGATCATCGGCAGTTCCGGCGACGGCGGGCGCGACACGGCAACGATGTTCCACGGGCCCCGCGCCAGACACATCTCGGCCAGACAATCGATCGCGTCACCGCGCGCTGAAGCGTGGCTGACATTGACGCGCGCCAGCGACGCAAGTCGCGCGATCTCACGGCGCTGCCGCTTGGCGAGAATTCCCGCCGCGTCGATGTCACAAATAGAGCCCCGCTCGAGCTTTTGAATTTTGCCCAGCAGCGACACGTGCCCGATCGGAATATCGCCAGGATCGTCCGCCGTCGGCCCGTCGATATCGAGCGTTTCGAGATCTGCGGCATAGGCCGACGCGATCCTGACCGAAGCGTCGAATGTTTGCGGCATCGAAATCGCATCGGGGTCAAGCCACAGCAAAACGCGGCCGCTGGCTTCGGATGCTTCGGCGACATGAGCAATCAAGGCGCTGCCTCGAGTTTATCGACAGCCACCGGGATCGGCTCGTAATTCATGATCGCCCCAAATTGCCGCGCAAACCTCGGATCAATCGCTTTCAAGTTATCGAATGTCTCGGGTTCGGCGATCACAACGACTTTGATGTCGAGCGGAACGTGCTCTGCCGTGATCGCCAGACCGGCCGACGCCAATGGCTGCAAACGGCCAGACTCAAGCGCACTACTGAGCGCTGACCACGCCGCTGGATCAGCCGCGAGCCGCCACGCATCGACGATTAAAAACCCACCGTTGGCATGCGCCAGATGACCGGCCCGAACAGCAATCGCCCCCGACGCATCGCGGCCAATC
Source organism: Hyphomicrobium sp. (assembly GCA_031412455.1). Lineage (GTDB taxonomy): Bacteria > Pseudomonadota > Alphaproteobacteria > Rhizobiales > Hyphomicrobiaceae > Hyphomicrobium_B. The sequence continues at coordinate 1,771 of JANOCZ010000451.1, forward strand.
TCACCCAGCAGCTCCGCCGCCGTCACGGTGCGTGCAAGGACCACCGGGGCTCCATCCGCCGGCTCAGCGCCAACGGATTGCAGGCCCGTGGATAAGAGCAAAGAACTACCGGTCCCGCCGCTGTGGTGCACGACGTCGGTTGCCCGTCGCGTCCAATCGGCTTCGATAGCATCAAAGACGCAGCCAACCGCCGGATCGCTTGCGAACAACTTACGAGCCATCGCAAGATTGGGCTTGATCGCCCGTTCCGCCGTCTGCTGGCACAGCGCCAAATGACGATCGTCGGTCGCGACGTCGTTACCGGGCAGCGCGACCAGCAAGTCCTGCAACTCCAATTCTAATGCGTTGATTTTCGCCTCGACATCGCGCTGCAAACCATCTGGAAGCGCGCGAAACACATCGGACCGCACCACCTTGCCGTCGTGCATGGGCGCCAACACGTAGCCGTCGGGCGTTTTAACGAGCGCGATGTTCTGCGCTTCGGCGCGGCGCTTGAGATGGTCGAGGCCGCCATCACTGCGATGCCGATGATCTTCTTCGAGCACGGCCAGCGTCATCTGATGGCTATCGCTGGCAACTAATCGCGCCAGCATAGCGGAGGACTTCGCGAGTGCATCCTGGACGTCGCGCACAAATCGCTCGCCGGTACCGTGGGCCACGGGATAGGCGTGCAAGACGTCCGCCCGCCGCCCCGTAACCGCGTAAATCCAGTCTGGCGGCGCCGCCCGTTGCCGGGCAATATCCCGCGCCAGTGCAGTGACGGTCGAACGCCGCCCGGTGCCCGGTGGGCCTAAAATAAGGACGTGCGATCCAGGGCTCGTATCCGCCATGACCGCGCGCAGACTGGCATGCGTGCGAGATTGGCGCGCTAAATGGGCGCCATCGCCGGCCTCACCCTCCACCGTCTTCAGTGTATGAGCCCGACCTTGGCTCACCGGCAAATCCGTTGCCCCGGAAACTTCGGCTCGTGCTGGCTTACCATCCAACGTCGCTAGCCGATCCGCCAGTCGCGTCGGCGTCAGAGCGACGACGTTGCTCTCACTGCTGCGCTCCTCGAACGTCTGCGCGTCACCGGCGCCATCTTCGACCGGAGCAGCACTCTGAGCAGCAGCACTGTCCGCGACTGAAGCGGCAGCCTCTGCTGCGTTTTCCACAGGCTGCGCATCAGACCGCGCGTCGTCCGCGCTATTGGCGCTCGCCGTTGTCTCTGCGGTCGTATCCGGCGCCGTTGCGGCCTCGGATGCTTGCGGCTCAGTGTTATCGGCTGCTTGCTTCGCGGATTTCGCGCGCCAAAAGAGCATAGTGCGGCCACCCCGTTGAATGTCCCCAGCATCTGGGTCGACAATGTTTTTGCAAAACACGCCAGCTACCCCCGCAGGTAGCTTGAGTGAATTGTTCGCACCTGCATAATGGCGGCACCATGACGAACAACGGCTCAGCACGTGCGAATATTTCATCGTCTCCAGCATATCTTTTCGGCGGGGCCGCAGCGATTCTGCGCGGCGTTCAACGGATGTTGCGCAGCCACAACGTCGTCAGCTTGTCTGAGATGCCGCTGGCCAACGGCCGCCGCGCCGACGTCATCGCGCTCGGGGCCCAAAACGCGATCTGGATAGTTGAAATCAAATCGAGCATTGTCGATTTTCGGACCGATCAAAAATGGCCCGAATACCGCGACTATTGCGATGCGCTGCTGTTCGCGGTCGCACCTGACTTCCCAACCGACATCTTACCAGCGGACACTGGGCTCATCTTAGCTGACGCTTACGGTGGCGAAATCGTCAAACCACCGCCGCTGCATCCCCTAACGCCCGCACGGCGCAAAGCGTTGCTGACGTCGTTTGCGCAAACAGCGGCGCGGCGTCTCCACACTCTGGCAGACCCACCAGAGCCACTGACCGAAAACTGATCTGATTTGCCGGTCGCTTACTTCGGCGCGCGCTTTGCTAAAATACGCTGCAACGTGCGCCGATGCATATTCAAGCGCCGCGCCGTCTCCGACACGTTACGATTGCATAATTCGTACACGCGCTGAATGTGTTCCCAGCGCACCCGGTCCGCCGACATAGGGTTGTCGGGCGGCGGCGCCTTCGAATCGGTGGGCGCGAGCAGCGCATCGGTGACGTCATCGGCATCGGCCGGCTTTGCGAGGTAGTCGACCGCGCCCAGCTTCACTGCTGAAACCGCAGTCGCGATGTTGCCATAGCCGGTCAGCACGATCGCCCGCGCATCGGCCCGCACCCGCGCCAATTCCGCAATGACATCGAGACCCGTGCCGTCTTCGAGACGCATATCGACCACCGCGAACGCCGGCGGTTTGGCTCGAATGAGTTCAATGCCCTCGGCCACCGAGTGCCCAAAGCGCACTTCGAATCCACGGGTTTCCATGGCCCGCACCAACCGCTGCAGGAAAGCGCGGTCGTCATCGACGATGACCAGCGAGCGGTCGGCAGGCAACTCATCTTGTTTAAACGACAGGTCTTCGGTGGCCAAAGCATCCTCCGGGGACGAACCCCCTCAAAATTGTGCAGCGCCCGCATCATCCGACGCAGCCAGCCGAGGTGCAAGCCCAGATGCACGAAATAAAGCCGAGAAAAAGCCGGGCAAGGTTACTTTCGTTACTTTAGACGCCCGCGGACCGCGTTAACCTTCGGATCGGCCGCAAAATTAACCCGCCGGCCGCTTGGCCACCCCCGTGCTGCCAGGCCAGTCAAAATCGCCGGGCTTGAGTTCAAACGCGCCACGCGGCCACACCACCTGCACGACGGCGCCCGTCGCCGGCTCCGCCCTGTTCGCAAAGCCGACG
>JANOCZ010000452.1:0-2552 GCA_031412455.1 Hyphomicrobium sp.
ACCTCGGTCGCAATTTCCATGGCGGCAATTCCAGCCTTCTGGAAGTTCGGCCGCACGCTGGCTAGCCGTGTCGCACCGGCCGCCCCGATCGATCCGGAGCTAGCCGTTATGCCCGTTCTCGACGTGCGCCCGAAAGCTCTCGTCGTCGGCTACGGCCGCGTCGGTCAGTTAATCGGCGACATGATGACCGAACACGCTGTGCAATATATCGCCGTGGACCGTGAACCTCACCTCGTCGGCGAAGCGCGCCGCGAAGGAAAACCGGTCTACTACGGTGATGTGCGCCGCATCGATTTCCTCGAGAAATGCGGTCTTGATACCGCTAAGGCCGCAATCATCACGATACAAACTCGATCCGAGATCGATCAGATCGTCATTGCTCTGCGCACCGCATATCCCGATCTTGTCATCGTCGCGCGCGCCAAAGACGCACTCCATGCGCGCCATCTTTATGCCCTCGGAGTCACCGACGCCGTACCCGAAACGATCGAAGCGAGCTTGCAATTGTCGGAAGCAGCGCTTGTCGGCATCGGCGTCCCGACCGGTCTCGTCATCGCCTCGATCCACGAACGCCGCGACGTCTTCCGCAGTCAACTGCAAGGCGCCGCAAAAGCCGCTGGCACCGGCACGCGCGCTTTCCCCAAACGCAAACCCTCGTAACGCGACGGAGGCATCGGCCTAGTTCGCAGCAAAGGGAACTACCGCTGCTCGCTCGTGTTGCTGACAGGTGGCGTGACGACCTTGTATTGCGCCGCGTGCTCCCTAAATAACCACGTCCAAGCATCGAAGGATCGAGAACGTGCAAAACGCCCGCAACCGCGCTGACGACAGCTTTCGCAATCCGATGAGCTCGCGCAGCGACGCTCCCCGCAGCGAACAGCTAGCGCGCGACACGACCGTCGCCGACGCCGTGGTCCGCCTCGATGGCCTAGCCAAGGTTATGGATAGCGCCATCGCGATTCCTGGAACCAACATCGTACTCGGGCTCGACGCGGTGCTGGGCTTGCTCCCGGTCGTCGGCGACGCGATATCGAGTGCAATTTCGGGCTACATCATTCTTGAAGCAAAAAAGCTTGGCGCCCCGCGCCTCCTCGTCGCCCGCATGGCCGGCAATGCAACCGTCGATGCAGTTGTCGGCTCGATCCCTTTCCTGGGTGACGTGTTCGACGTCGCCTTCAAAGCCAACCGCAAGAACATCGCGCTTCTGCGCCGTCATCTGGAAAAGAACGGCCTTGTCGACCCCGCCGCACAAACCATCGAAGCCAGCTATTCGGCCTCATGAAGTCATCGCTGGCGATTGTGGAGCGCACCAAGTCAAATAGGTTATTCCTCAATTGGCGGTCGCGCGACAAGCTGAAGGCTATTCCGCGCAAAGCGGCAACCGCCTCAAAGCCTGCACGAGCGGCTCTGGAAGATTGCCAATATCCCGCTCGACTATGATGCACCCCGCGCGCCCCGCTGCCGCCGTGACAGGTTGCGCTTTAGAATTATCTAAGACGGTCCAGTGATCAACGAGTGCAACGTAATCCGGAAAATTCGCGATCGCTCGCGTGAACCTGCGCCGCACATCGGCCTCAGGTACATTGTGGCCACCTTCCACCACGCGCCGCGCCACTCGTGAGAGGCAGACTTCGGCAGTTGAAACAAAGAAAAGCAAAAGTCGAACTTCGAAGCCAGCATCGCGCGCGCTCTTGACTGTTTGCAAATGTGTGCGACCGGCGAGCGTCGTCTCGAGTGAAAACGAATCTTTCGCCGCAACAAATTCCCGAATTCGTCCGAGCGCTACTCGCGCCGCTGCTCCACGCGCGACTTCAGGATCGAGCGGAGACAACCCGCGCGCTATTTCGTCCAGATTGACAAAGTGAACGGAGCCCGAAATTTGCCGAACCTGTCTATACGCATAGGTCGTCTTGCCAACCCCGTTTGGCCCAGCGATCAACCACAGCGTCGGCTTAGCTCCCTCCACGATCACACATCCAAGTTCGACACATTGAGTGCGTTGTCCTGGATGAAAGCACGCCGCGGCTCGACAACGTCGCCCATCAGCTTCGAGAAGATCTCGTCCGCCTCCGCAATGTCGTCGATCTTAACTTGCAGCAGCGTTCGGATCGTCGGATCGAGCGTCGTCTCCCACAGTTGCTCGGGGTTCATTTCGCCCAAACCCTTGTAGCGTTGCAGATCAACGCCCTTGCGCCCCGTCTCATACACCGCGTCCAGCAACGAGCGCGGCCCATGAATCACGTCAATCTTGTCCTTGCGCCGTAACTTCGCCGTCGTCCCATAGACTTCGTGCAGATGCTCCTGCCGCTCGTTCAAACGCCGTGCGTCGAGCGAGCCGAGCAGATTGCGATCTAGGAAGTGGACTTCGGTCACCCCGCGCACGTCGCGCTTGAAGATGAAGCCGTCGTTGCCGAAATGGCCTTCCCAGCCGGTCTCCATCTCATCAGCGATATCGTCGAGCCGCCGCGCGATCATCGCCGCCGCCGCATTGGCCTTATCCGCCGACTGCAACAGCGCAGGATCGAAAACGCCACCAATTGCACCCTGCTCAA
>JANOCZ010000453.1:0-8363 GCA_031412455.1 Hyphomicrobium sp.
GTTAGTCATCGGTATCGGATATCGAAAATCAAAAGTGAAAGCGGTGCCGGACAGCTGGAAGTTGCTTCTCGATTCCGATCAGTACAAGGGCCGGATCGCGGTCATGTCGGACGCGAGTGAACTGTTTCGTCATGGCCTCAAGTACCTCGGAAAATCGGCAAACGATATGTCGGCCGAGTCGATCAAGGCTGTCGAAGATATGCTGACAAAGCAGAAAGCGAACATCAAATCGTTTCACGAGGATAACGGCCAAGACTTGCTGTTGTCTGGCGAGGTCGATCTCGTAATGGAATACAACGGTGACATCGCTCAGATCATGTCGGAAGACAGTGACGTAGGCTTTGTTGTGCCGAAAGAGGGCGGCTTACGTCAGGCTGATAATCTTTGCATTCCAAAGGGTGCGCCGCATCCCGACAACGCGCATAAATTCATCAACTATCTGCTCGATGCCGAGGCAAGTGCTGAGATTTCAAAGACGATTAAATATCCGACGCCCAACGCGGCGGCCAAGGCGCTGATGCCTGACGACTACAAGAACAACGCCGTTATTTTCCCGCCGGCTGAACTGTTGGCTAAATGCGAGTATCCAAAATATCCCGGACAGGACGTGACGGCGCAACTCGAGGAGGCGATGACGAGGGTGCGGGCCGATTGATCTGAAGTTTCAAGGCGCACGCGATGGCTTTGCCGGTATCAAAAAGTAGGTTGACCTTTTGGGTCACGGCACTGCCACCCTTGATTTGGGTGGTGGTGTTTTTTCTCGCGCCGCTGGCCATTGTGTGGGCCTATAGCTTCGGGGTGAACAAGGGGCTGACGGAAGTCGATATCTCGGGGACGTTTGCGAATTACGCTCGCGCGATTGAACCGCTGTATCTCGAGATTTTCGTCAAGTCGATTGTCGTTGCGGCTTTGACGACGTTGCTGTGCCTTATCATCGGCTTTCCCGTTGCACTAGCGATAGTGTTCGCCAGCGCGCGCTGGCGTCCGTGGATGCTGATGCTGGTCATGCTGCCGTTCTGGACAAATTTGCTCGATAGAACATACGCCTTGATCGCAGTACTGCGTGAGCAGGGCTTTGCTAATTTTACCTACAAGTGGTTGTGGGATCAGACGAGCGGGATAATGGCTTTGATCGGTCTCGCGCCTCTGACCGATTGGCAGCCGATGCATTTGCTCTACAACAACTTTGCAGTGATCCTCGGTCTCGTTTACGTGCATCTGCCTTTTATGGTGCTACCGCTCTATGCTGCCCTCGACAGGCTCGACCGGTCGCTCATTGAGGCAAGCCTCGATCTCGGCGCGGGGCACATGCGGACCATGTTTTCGGTTGTCGTGCCATTGGCGTTGCCCGGCATCATATCGGGTATAATTATCACGTTCGTGCCGGCGCTCGGTGCGTATCTGACGCCAGACCTTATGGGTGGTCCCGACAGTCAAATGATCGCCAATGTGATTGAGCGACAGTTCAAGCGCGCCAATGACTGGCCGTTTGGAGCCGCCCTTTCGTTCTTGTTGCTTTACGCCACGTTTTTCATGATTGCGTTACGCGCGGTGTTGGCGCGTGGGAGCCGGCTCGAAGCAGGACACGGGATTTGATCATGGCAACGCATCCCGCACCGCTCGAATACAATCGGCGATGGCCGATGCGCTTGTGGTTGTTCGGCGTGTTCTTTTTTCTCTATGCGCCGCTTGTCGCGCTAATTGCCTTCAGCTTTAACAACTCTAAACGCAACATCGTGTGGCAGGGCTTTACCCTAGATTATTACAAGAAGCTCTTTAACAATAACGAGCTCATGCTCGCGTTTGCGAATTCACTGACGATCGCTGCGTGCGCGACGCTGATCGCGGTGGTTCTAGGCGCGATGGCGGCGATCATTTTGTGGCGCTTTCATTTCTGGGGCAAGTCTGCCGCTGAGGGAACTATGGCGCTGCCGATCGTGGTGCCAGAAATCTGCATGGGCGTCGCGATGCTCGTGTTTTTTACGCGTGTTATGCCGTGGCCCACTGATTTGGCGTGGCCACTTAACCTCGGCGCAATCATCATTGCGCACGCGACGTTCTGTTTTCCGTTCGTCGCGATGGTCGTCAGGGCGCGTTTGGAAAGTTTCAATCACGAGGAAGAGGAAGCCGCCCGCGATCTCGGCGCCAACGACTGGCAAGCGTTTCGCGACGTGCTGCTGCCCCACTTGATGCCCGCACTGATTGCCGGTGCATTGCTATCCTTCACTTTGTCGCTCGATGACTTCGTCATCACTTTTTTTACGTCAGGGCCAAATACCGTAACGTTCCCGGTCAAAGTGTATTCGATGTTGCGCTTTTCCGTGACTCCCGAGGTCAATGCCGCATCGACGATGCTGATCGTTCTTACTGTCGCGCTTATGTTCGTCATGATGGCGTTGCAGCGGCGCGCCGCGCCAACTGGAAAGGGATGAGCGTGGATCAAGCGTCGTTAGGACATGTGCGAGCCGGCGCTGTTGAAAAAGCGAAGCCGATCATCAGCTTTCGCAATGTGGTCAAGACATTCGGCACGACGGTTGCTGTTGATGACGTAAGTCTTGATATCGAGGCCGGTGATTTTTTTGCGCTCCTCGGACCGTCCGGTTGCGGGAAAACCACCTTATTGCGAATGCTGGCTGGACTTGAAGTTCCAACGAATGGGCAAATCCTCATCGACGGCGTCGACATGGGGACGACGCCGCCGAACAAGCGGCCCGTCAACATGGTGTTTCAATCTTACGCCGTGTTTCCGCATATGACCGTTCGCGACAACGTAGGTTACGGCCTGCGGATGGATGGCGTCCCGAAAGACTTGCGAGCCGAGCGGGTGCGCGAAGCTCTTGAGCTCGTGCAACTTGGAGCGCTCGGCGGTCGACGCCCAGATCAACTTTCTGGCGGACAGCGGCAACGGGTTGCTCTAGCACGTGCGCTGGTAAAAAAGCCTAAGGTGCTCCTGCTCGATGAGCCATTATCGGCGCTCGATGCGAAACTGCGCGAGGCAATGAGGTTCGAGCTGTCGCAGCTGCAACAGACGGTCGGCATCACCTTCATAATGGTGACCCACGATCAGAATGAAGCGCTGGCGATCGCATCGCAGATTGCGGTCATGAACAAGGGCTCGATCAGTCAGATCGGCAAACCCGCCGACTTGTACGAATTTCCCGCATCGCGGTTCGTCGCCGACTTCATCGGATCGGTCAACATGTTGGAGGGACGGTTAACAAAAGACGAGCCGAGCGAAGCCATCGTCGCCTGTCCGGAGCTCGCGCCGTTCCCCGTTCACATGCCGCACGCGGTGCCGGGCAACGTCGGTGCCCCAGTTTGGATCGCGATCCGGCCTGAAAAAATGAACTTGCACAAAAATTCTGTCGAGCCGCCGCAGGCTCCAGAATGTCCGTCGGCGCACAACGTAGCCCGGGGCGTGATCAAAGAGATTTCTTATCTGGGCGATATTTCGATCTACCACGTCGCGATCGCCAGCGGCCGCATGCTCCGTGTTTCGAGACCCAATCGATCGCGTTGGGATCAGGAAGGTTTCGACTGGGGCGAAACCGTTTGGGTCAGTTGGGCGGGTTCAAGTCCGATTGCATTACTGAGTTGAGGATCGCCAATGCCGACGTCAGTCGAACTGCACGAACGCCGCAACGCAGCGGTGCCCCGCGGCGTCGGTCACGTTACGTCGATCTACGCGAAATCAGCTAAGAACGCGGAAATATGGAGTGAGGACGGACGGCGGTACATCGACTTTGGTGCAGGTATAGCGGTGGTCAACACAGGCCATCAGCATCCGCAAGTCATAGCTGCCATTCATCGGCAGCTCGAGGCTTTCAATCATGTTTGTTTTCAGGTGACGCCGTACGAGACCTACATTCGCCTGGCGGAACGGTTAAACGCAATTGTGCCTGTTTCGGGTCCCGTAAAGACGATGCTCGTATCCACGGGCGCCGAAGCCGTCGAAAACGCCGTCAAGGTGGCGCGGGCCTATACGAAGCGCGGCGGCATAGTGTCGTTCAGCGGCGGTTTTCATGGCCGCACCATGATGGGAATGGCGCTTACGGGAAAAGTTGTGCCGTACAAAAAGGGTTTTGGGCCGTTTCCGCCGGAGATTTACAATGTGCCGTTCCCAAATCCGTATCACGGGGTGACAAGCAAGGGTGCCCTGGATGGACTCCAGGCGCTCTTTAAGTCTACCGCCGACCCTCAGAGTATCGCTGCAATTATCATTGAGCCCGTACAGGGGGAGGGTGGATTCAACATTGCGCCCTTCGATTTCCTCAAGTCCTTGCGCGAGATTTGCGATGCACATGGCATCGTCCTCATTGCGGACGAAATACAAACGGGATTTGCGCGAACGGGAAAAATGTTCGCGCTTGAACATGCCGACATCAAGGCCGACGTGGTGACCTTGGCGAAGGGATTAGCGGGTGGCATGCCGCTTGCGGCTATCTCAGGGCGCGCCGATATCATGGATGCGTCTAATCCAGGCGGCCTGGGCGGGACATACGCGGGCAATCCCGTTGCGTGTGCGGCGGCTCATGCGGTGCTTGACGTTATTGCGGACGACAATCTCTGCGGCCGTGCCAACGAGATCGGCGCGATCATCACGGGTCATTGCCTGCGGCTACAGCAACGCTCAAACAATAATTGCATTGGAGATGTTCGCGGGCTCGGGGCGATGTGCGCAATCGAACTCGTCAAAGATATCGGTAGCAAAGAGCCAGCGCCTGAGCTCACGACGGCTTTGCTAAAATCTGCCCTGGCGCGTGGACTGATCTTGTTGTCGTGTGGCTCTTACGGCAACGTAGTACGGTTTCTCGTACCGCTCACTGCTTCCAACGAACTCGTGGACGAAGGGATGTCCATCTTCGAGGCGGCGTTGAGCGACGCAGTGACAGGCAAAGCATAAGACGATTCATAGGCGCATCTAAATCGATCAGGACCATTTCGATGAATGTCCAATTGACGACCAACGACCTCGATGCGTTCTGGATGCCGTTCACGGCGAACCGGCAGTTCAAAAAAGCGCCGCGCTTGTTCGCAAGCGCCGAGCGCATGCATTATACGACCGACGATGGCCGGCGCGTACTCGACGGAACATCGGGCCTGTGGTGCGTAAACGCTGGGCATTGCCGTCCGCGTATCGTCGAGGCAATTCAGAAGCAAGCGGCGACGCTTGATTTCGCCGGTACTTTTCAAATGGGTCATACCAAAGCGTTCGAGTGCGCGTCGCGCTTGGTCAATATTGCGCCCAAAGAACTCGGTCACGTTTTCTTTACGAATTCCGGCTCGGAGTCTGTTGAGACAGCGCTGAAAATGGCACTGGCCTACCATCGTGCCAAAGGCAACGCGACTAAGGTGCGTTTGATCGGGCGGGAGCGTGGGTATCACGGCGTCAATTTCGGCGGCTGCGCGGTCGGCGGGATCGGCAACAACCGTAAGATGTTTGGCGCGCTTGTGGCCGGTGTCGATCATATCCGACACACGCACGATTTGGCACGTAACGCATTCACGCGTGGCATCCCCGAGCACGGTGCAGAATTGGCGGACGATCTTGAGCGGCTCGTCGCGCTGCACGATGCCTCGACAATTGCCGCCGTCATCGTCGAGCCGGTTGCGTGTTCGACGGGCGTTCTTATTCCGCCCAAGGGTTACCTCACGCGGTTGGCCGCCATCTGCGCAAAGCACGACATTCTTCTGATTTGCGATGAGGTGATTACCGCATTCGGGAGACTGGGCGCGGCGTTCGGTTCAGATTATTTCGGCATCAAGCCGGACATGATCACGGCGGCCAAGGGCATGACCAACGGGACAATTCCGATGGGCGCCGTATTCGTCACGTCCAAAATCTACGATGCGTTCATGACGGGACCAGAAGAGGTGATCGACTTCTTTCACGGCTACACATATTCGGGACATCCGATGGCGTGTGCGGCGTCGATTGGGACGCTCGACACGTATCAAGAAGAAGGCCTGCTCACGCGGGCCGGCGATCTTGCAGCGTATTGGGAAGGCAGGCTGCATGCGCTCGCCGGCCTGCCGCACATCATCGACATTCGCAATATTGGTCTTATCGGTGCGATCGAGTTTAAGCCGGCACCTGACCAGCCCGGCCGGCGTGCTTATGAACGCTTTGTCCGTGCGTTCGAGGCAGGGCTGCTCGTGCGGCAGACGGGCGACATCATAGCGTTGTCGCCACCGTTGATCATCTCGCGCAATGAAATCGACCAGCTATTCGACACGCTGACAAAAGTTCTCAAGTCCGCCGACTGAGCGGCATGATCTAGAGAGACGAAGATAATGCATACGATCGAGAATGCGATCAACGGGCGTCGGGTGGCGGCGACGTCGGGTCGGACGACCGCAGTTTATAATCCGGCGACCGGAGAACAGAGCGGCGTGTTGGGATTATCGAACCGAGAGGATGTCGATGCGGCCGTACAAGCAGCGCGTCAGGCCGCCGCTGGTTGGGGTTCGACGCCGCCACTGAAGCGCGTCAAGCCATTTTTCAAATTCAAGGAGCTCCTCGAACGTCACGCCGACGATATTGCGCGGGCGATTTCGGCGGAGCACGGCAAGACCCACGCTGATGCGCTTGGCGAATTACAGCGCGGCATCGACGTCGTCGATTTCGCTTGTGGTGTCCCGCATCTCATCAAGGGCGAGTTTTCGCGCAATGCGGGGCCTGAGATGGATTGCTGGTCGGACCGGCAGCCTCTCGGTGTCGTGGCCGGCATCACACCGTTCAACTTTCCAACGATGGTGCCAATGTGGATGTTTCCGCTCGCTATTGCTTGCGGAAATACGTTTGTCCTAAAGCCGTCGGAGCGCGATCCGTCAGCGACAATGATGCTGTGGGAACTGTTTCAAGAAGCCGGGTTGCCGGATGGCGTTTTCAACGTCGTCAACGGCGACAAGGTGGCTGTTGATGCGTTGCTTGATCATGCCGATGTGCGGGCAATCAGTTTTGTCGGATCGACGTCGATCGCTGAATACGTGTACGCACGCGGCACGGCTAACGGAAAGCGGGTTCAGGCGTTGGGCGGCGCCAAGAACCACATGATCGTTATGCCGGATGCCGATATGGATCAGGCCGTCGATGCGCTGATGGGAGCTGGATATGGATCGGCCGGCGAGCGATGCATGGCGATCTCGGTTGCGGTTCCTGTGGGGCGTAAAACAGCCGACGCGCTCATAGAGGCTTTGGCGCCGAAGGTGCAGGCTTTAAAGGTCGGGCCTGCGACTGACGCCGACAGCGACATGGGCCCGGTGATCACGGCTGAGGCCAAGCAGCGCATTTCAAGCCTCATCGATCAGGGTGTCAGCGAAAGCGCGAAGCTGGTTGTGGACGGCCGCGGACTTGTTCTTCAAGGTTACGAAAACGGTTATTTCCTCGGCGGCTCGCTGTTCGACAACGTCACTCGCGACATGACGATCTACAAGCAGGAAATTTTTGGACCTGTTCTATCAGTCGTTCGCACGTCAAGTTACGATGAAGCGGCAGAGCTCATCAACAGCAACGAGTACGGAAACGGCACAGCGATTTTTACGCGTGACGGTGACGCGGCGCGCGCTTTTGCTGACAAAATCGAGGTCGGGATGGTTGGCATCAACGTGCCGCTGCCGGTGCCTGTCGCTTATCATTCGTTCGGCGGCTGGAAGCGATCGATGTTTGGTGATCATGCGATCTACGGGCCAGAGGGCCTACGCTTCTATACGCGCATCAAGACCGTGACCGCGCGGTGGCCAACGGGGATCCGGCGCGGCGCGGAGTTTAGCTTTCCGAGTACGAAGTAAGTCCGCGTGTGCCTTGCAAATTATCGAAGCCCAATGAGGTCGCGACGGACGCATGCGTGATGCGCCCATTGCGTACGTTCAAGCCAGCGGCAAGGTGAGGATCTCGGTCGAACGCTGCTAAGCCCCGCTCGGCCAGCTTTATTACGAACGGCAACGTAGCGTTGTTCAACGCGTGTGCCGACGTCACCGGCACGCAGCCCGGCATGTTTGCCACGCAGTAATGAATGATGCCATCGACGGCGAAGGTCGGATTGGCGTGCGTCGTCGGCTTCGATGTTTCAAAGCAACCGCCCTGGTCGATCGAGACGTCGACGAGGACGGCGCCGGGCTTCATGCGCTTTAGCATGGCGCGGTTGACGAGTTTGGGTGCGCTTGCACCAGCCACGAGGGCAGCGCCAATTACGACGTCGCTCGAGAGAACTTCTAATTCAACTGTTTCCAATGACGATGCAATCGTCCGGACGCGGCCTTCGAACAACTCGTCAAGTTGACGCAAGCGCGGCAAAAAGCGATCGAGAATTGTGACGTCGGCACCAAGGCCGACCGCCATGCGCGCGGCATGCGAGCCGACG
>JANOCZ010000454.1:0-1828 GCA_031412455.1 Hyphomicrobium sp.
ACTGAACGCCAACTGTACCGTCGGTGTGCTCGATATCAATCTTGGACGCGGTACATCGATACCGGTAGCCGATGAACTTTCACGGCGCGACATCCCGTTCATTTTTGCGTCCGGGTACAACGACGCATCTTCAATTCCGGATCGTTTCCAGCACATCTCGATCGTCGCGAAACCGTACACCAGTTCCGGTCTCGCCGAGGCCATTCTGCGCGTCACGAGGTGCTAACAAATCCGTTAGATTTTGAGCCAGGGCCCCTATTAGCCAAACAGGGAACCACGCGATTTGCTGACCGTTTCTCTTCGATATTCTCATACGAAGGAACGGATCATGAAATTTAGGTATGCGATATACGCGGTGGCGCTGATGTCGACTGCGCCTGCCGCGCTCGCGCAGTCGCAGTTGCCAGAGAGCATGCGGATCGATCAAGAGGCCGACCGCCGCTTCTATCAGAATAATCCTCCGAGCTCGACTACGGCGCGGACGCCTGGTGCCACTACGCCTGGTGGCACGCAATCGGGGGATCGTAATCGGCTCGATGTTCAGGCGCCACCGCGTCAGGACATGCAAATCAATGAGACGAACGGGCAGAACGCCCGAAGAAATCCCGATGCCAACTTGGGGTCGGGCTCGGCTGGATCGACTGCGCCGTATAATAACGTGACGCGCAACCGCCCCTCAAACAATTCCGCGACCGGGACGTCGACCGGGGCAAGCGGATCTAGGTCACCGGGTATTCCCGTCGGCCCGCCCATCACACCCGGCAATCCTTCGGCCGGCGGTAATACCGGCGCGGGCGGAAGTGCTGGTGGAGCCGGCGGCGGCAGCTAGCCACGCTGCTCGTTCGGCCTGATCTCGACTATTTCAAAGCGGTTGCATCCTGACAGTGCGACCGCTTTTTCGTGCCGTCACTTTTTGAAGTACGGCTCGACCTTGCCCTTGAGCTTGACGGTCATGGCGTTGCCGAAGCGATCCTTCGCATTGCCAGCCGAAAGCCTGACCCAACCTTCCGACACGCAATATTCCTCGACGTTGGTTTTTTCGACGCCGTTGAAGCGTATGCCGACATCGCGATCGAGCACGGCCTGATCATAGTGGGGGCTTTTGGGATTCGAACTCAAATGATCTGGCGGTTGATCGGACACGGCATACTCCTTGGTGACGCGACCCATCTAGACCAGTTCGGAGAAATTTTCAAAATGACTTAGGCGTCCGCCGGGCGTGTTGAACGCGGCTGCAAACAAATAAGCCCCGCTCTGCGGTTTGGTGCACCGCCGGGCAGGGCCATATCGAATCATGTTTGAATGGGGGTTAGTGTCGCGTCGCCTTACTCAGTCGCTGCATTTCGTCTTTCAGCTTGAGCTTTTCGCGCTTGAGGCGAAGGATTTGGGCGTCGTCTACTCCGGGACTGGCTACTGCTCGTTCGATTTGCTCGTCGAGGTAGCGGTGCTTCTCTGCGAGTTCAGCAAGGTGAGAGGCCATTGCCATCAGTTCCTCCATGAAACATTTCTGACAGTGGGATGGTGACATACGTCGGCCGGCTTGTCCAACCGCCAGGGAGCGCTTTTTGAAAAGTTTGATCTACATTCCCGCCGCATGCTCAACGCCGAGTGAACTCGCTTTCGTGTAGGATTTCAGTAATTTAGCAAAGAGGCGCGGGTTTGTTCTTTTGCTGTTGCCAATTTTGGGCCAATCGATCACAAACGCGGCCAGCGACCAACAGTGGGGTAGGCATCTCGAATGCAGCGTCACGACGAGCGCGAATTGCGCGATGAACTCGTGAATCTGCGGGCGGAACACCGTCAGCTGGATAGCGAGATCGTGGCTTTG
>JANOCZ010000455.1:0-10954 GCA_031412455.1 Hyphomicrobium sp.
GTGACAATTTCGAATTCGGGCCTGTCGCCGCGTTGGGTCCAACCGGTCAGCACGCCCGCACCGAACGCGCCGACGGACCCGCCGCCCGAGAGCGCCAGCGTCTCGACGACGGGACGGCCGTCGATGGTTTGTGACTTTTGCGCGAGGCGCGGCAGGTTAGGTAGTCGGCGGCGCGCTTCTGCAACGACATCGCCGGGCGTCTCGTCATGAAAGTAGCGAACGCCGGGCATGTCGGCGACGGTTGCCTGCGCGGCAAGCCGGTTGTCGGCAATGCCGTTGTGAATAAGCGGAGACGCGCAGCCACCGAGCGCAAGCACGTATGTAACCAACACACCGCCGACGATCTGACGCAAAAACCGCAACGCTATCCCCCGAACGCGTCAACTCCCCCGCAGAAGAGGCAACCCCCTCGCGGCCGTCTCACGGCTATAGCGCGGTATTACGAGACGAGTATGATGCGGTGCAAGGCCCCGGCCGAGCATATTGAGACGGCAGTGACTTTCAGGCCTTTGGTTCCCGGAGGCTGGCAACGAAAAAGGGCGCCGAACCTGTCAGCGCCCTCAATTGAACTGCTAGTACCAGTTAGGGACAGCCTCAGCTGCCCATCATGCTTTCGACGTGTTCCCAGTTGACCAAATTATCGAACCACGCTTCGAGATACTTCTGCCGCGCGTTGCGGTAGTCGATGTAATAGCTGTGCTCCCACACGTCGCAGCCGAGGATGGGCTTCGACCCGTGCATCAGCGGGTTCTCGCCGTTCGGCGTCTTTTGCACTTCGAGTTTGCCGTCCTTGATCGCGAGCCACGCCCAGCCTGATCCAAACTGGGTCATCCCGGCGTTGATAAAATCGCCACGCACTTTGTCAAACCCGCCGATGTCATCGACCATCGTCTGCAGCCGTCCAGGAAGTTTCTTGCCGCCGCCGCCTTTTTTCATCCATTGCCAGAAATGCAGATGATTGAAGTGCTGACCGGCGTTATTGACGATCCCGGCGTTTTTGTCGGCAAATGCGTTGCGGCAGACCTCTTCAAGCGGCTGATTTTCATATTTTGAACCAGCGAGCAGCTTATTACCAGTATCGACATACGCTTGGTGATGCTTATCGTGATGGAATTGCAGCGTTTCAGCTGACATGAACGGCGTCAGAGCATCGTAGGCGTAGGGCAGATCAGGAAGTTTCAAGGTCATGAACAGACACTCTTTTTGTGGTTGAAAGGGCGGCGTCGAGGCTGAATTTGAACTTATCTTTTGCGACCGTCGGAAACAAGCAGACTGCTGAGCTACGCTCGTTTTGTCGCGCCAAAGACGCATTATGATAGACGCCCTGGGTTGCTGATCAACGCCATGCAATCAGACCCAGTTCCGCCAAACACGATTCAGCCTGGGGTCATTTACGTTGTTATATGATCTCGACGGATAACTGAGACCGCTTCGTTATCGAAATGCCAGTCGATCAGTCGTCGTTGTTTCTGACCGGCCAGGGGACGCCTCATCAAACAGTTGGGCAATATGAAACCGTTGCAATACCTTTTCACTCTGGCGATCCCACTGGTGTTAGCCGGCGCCGTGGCAATGCGCACGCTAGGCCCTCCGGGAGCGGGCCCGGCGGTCAAGTACGACACGGTGCCAGCGAGCAAAGGTTCGATCCGCAAACTCGTTTCGACGTCAGGCCCCGTCCGCGCACTGGTGACGGTCTCGGTCGGAACCCAAGTCTCGGGCCAAGTGGACAAGCTCAGCGCCGACTTCAACACGGAGGTGAAGGAAGGCGACGTTTTGGCGGTCATTGATGCGCGCAGCTTTGAGGCCAAGGTCGCGCAGGCCAAAGCCGATGTCTCCGCCGCCAAGGCCGCGCTGCTTAATCAGGATGCGGCGCTGGTCAAAGCCAAGGCTATGCTGGCAACGTCGGAACGCACGGCCGGTCGCCAGGAGTCGCTGCAGTCCAAGGGATTTGCCACCACCGCAGCCCTCGATGGCGCACGCCGCGACGTGGCCGTCGGCAACGCCGATATCGAGGTCGCCAAAGCGCAAATCGAATCCGCCAAGTCCGTCATCATTCAGCGCGAAGCCGCCTTGAAATTGGCCGAGGTCGATCTCGAGCGCACGAAGATCGTCTCGCCGATCAACGGCACCGTTATTTCGCGCACGATCGACTTGGGTCAAACGGTAGCTGCAAGTTTCCAGGCCCCGGAGTTGTTCAAGATCGCGCAAGACTTGCGCCTGATCCGTATCGAAGCTCAGGTCAATGAGGCTGACGTCGGCGCCGTCACGGAAGGCAATCCGGTGACGTTCACAGTTGATGCGTACCCCGACCGCACGTTCCAGGGAAAAGTCACGCAAGTCCGCTTGTCGGCGACCGAGCTACAGAACATCGTCACCTATACGGTCATCATCGAAGCCGCCAATGCAGACCGGAAACTTTTCCCCGGCATGACCGCAAACGTGCAGATCGCCGTTGCCCAGAAGGACGACGTGCTGCGCGTCCCCAACGATGCACTTCGCTACAAGCCACGCGGCGAGTCAGCTGAGGGCCAAGGCGGTGGCAATAAAGAAAACCGCGGCGAGCGTCAGATCACACGTCTGAAAAACGACCTGTCACTGACCGACGCTCAGGAAGCCGCCGTCCGCGAAGAAGTGAAGAAGCTCGCGTCAGCCCGCAGCGGTCAATCCGGCGGCATGGACATCGCCTTCGCCGATCCAGGCGCGATGCGCCAAAAAATGCAGTCCGCAATTGAAAAAACGCTCAGCCCCCTGCTGACCGAAGAGCAGCGCCCGCTGTTTGAAAAATGGAAACGCGGCCGCGAGAATACCAAATCGGGTGGCGTGCACGTCCTCGATGCAGCCAACGTTCCCGAACGCCGCTTCGTCCGCCTCGGCGTCTCCGACGATCAGTTCACCGAAATCGCCGGCGGCCAGCTCCTGGAAGGCGACAGTGTGATCGTTCGCGGCCGTGAAGCACCCAAATGAACATCGCGCTTAAACCTGACACGATCGCCACGGCTGACACGGCGACCGCACAGCCGCTGATCCGCGCCGACAATGTCAGCAAAGTCTATACGATGGGCGATCAGACGGTGCGCGCCCTGGATGGCGTGTCGCTCGACATTGTCAAGGGTGACTACGTTGCCATCATGGGCGCGTCGGGCTCCGGCAAATCGACGATGATGAATCTGATCGGTGCGCTCGACCGCCCGACTTCAGGCCGGCTGTGGATCGACGGGCGAGACATTGGCGCGATGCAATCTGATGAATTGGCCGATTTGCGTAACGGCACCATCGGCTTTGTCTTCCAGCAATTCAATCTGTTGGCGCGCACACCGGCTTTACGCCAGGTCACGTTGCCGTTGTTATATGCGCGCCCACGCCCAGTCGATCTCGAAACGCGCGCGCGCCATCGTCTGGAACAGGTGGGCCTTGGCGACCGTCTCAACCATCTGCCGAGCCAGCTGTCGGGCGGCCAGCAGCAACGCGTCGCCATTGCTCGCGCTCTGATCAACAACCCGAAGATCTTGCTGGCCGATGAGCCAACGGGCGCGCTGGATAGCAAAACCTCGGCAGAAATCATGACGCTCTTTCGCGATCTTAATCGCGAAGGCATCACGATTGTCGTCGTCACCCACGAGCCCGATATCGCCGAACACGCGCGCCGCAAAATCCAGTTCCGCGACGGCCGCATTATCGATGATGCCGCGCGCCACCCGTTGGGCGCCGGCGATGGAGCCGCATCATGACCCTTCTGGATAGTCTCGCCATCGCCTGGACGGCGCTGCGCTCAAACCTTTTGCGCTCGATTTTAACGACGCTTGGAATCGTCATCGGCGTCGCGTCGGTCATCATCCTCGTCGCCGTCGGCTCCGGCGCGCGCAGCGAGGTCGAAAAGCAGATCGCCGCGCTAGGCTCCAATATGCTCGTGGTATTTTCAGGCTCGAGCCGCGTAATGGGCCGCTCGGGCGGGGCTGGCACCGACCTGCCGTTGTCGGAAGCCGACATCAGCGCAATCCGCGAAAAGATATCAGGCGTCGCCGCGATTTCAGGGCAACTCAACGGCTCGGGTCCAGCCGTCAACGGCAACACCAACTGGACAACGACCTTGAACGGCGTGCACGCCGACTTCGCCACCGTGCGCGATTGGGCCATATCGTCTGGCCGCGATTTTACCCCGCAGGATTTGCGCGCCCAGGCTAAAGTCGCGATCCTCGGGCAAACAGTCGTGAAGCAGCTGTTTCAAGGCGAAGACCCGGTCGGCGCGACGATCCGCGTTAAGAATGCCGCGTTCCAAGTCATCGGCGTATTGGCACCCAAAGGTCAGTCGGCCATGGGCCGCGATCAAGACGATATGCTGCTGATGCCCATGAGCACGGCGCGCGGCTATATCGTTGGCAAAAGCCAGGTCCAAGCTGATCAGGTGGGTCAAATCTATATTAAGTTTGACGGCGGTACAGACCTCAAGGATGCGCAGGAAGAAATCGAAACATTGCTGCGCCAACGGCGGCGTATTCAGCCCGGCGGCGAGGATAATTTCAACGTCCGCAATCTCGCCGAAACGATGAAGGCACGCACCGAAGTCCTGAGCACCATGACTTACCTCCTTGCCGCGACCTCCATAATCTCGCTGATTGTCGGCGGCATTGGCATCATGAACATCATGTTGGTGTCGGTAACGGAGCGCACCCGCGAAATCGGATTGCGAATGGCGGTCGGCGGCCGCCGCGCTGATATCATGCGGCAATTCCTGGTTGAAGCCGTAACCTTGTGTCTTATCGGCGGTTTGATTGGTATCGCACTGGGTGTCGGCTCAGCCGCGGCCGTCGCCAATGCCGCGCAATGGCCGGTATTGATATCGCCGATGGTGATCGCGCTCGCCATGACAGCAGCCGCCGGAACCGGCATAATATTCGGCTATTTCCCGGCGCGCAGAGCCGCTGGCCTCAATCCAATTGAGGCACTGCGCAGCGAATAAACATCGAATATTACACTGTATTTAACGACGATTACTGAATATGAGCAATTGTCGCTCCTTTTTTGCGTGCGTGTTGGAAAAATCTCCGCTATTGGGAGGAAAATTAATTGCGTAGGGGATTTTTCAAGTGAAGCAAACGGTGAAGAAAATGGCGACGATCAACATTGACAAGATGTCTCTCAAAGATCTCGTCGATCTTGAAGCCAAAGTTCAAAAGGCAATAGCTGCGGCGCGCGATCGCGAACGCACCCTCGTCAAAGAAAAAATGGCCGAGATGGCCAAGACCCACGGCTTCTCGGTCAATGAGTTGTTCGGCGGGGTCCGCGGTGCCAAAGGGGCAGCCAAAGGCAAATCGCTCGGTGTCGCCAAATTCGCCAATCCTGAAAACCGCTCCGATACATGGACAGGCCGCGGCCGCAAACCAAATTGGCTGGTTGATCGCTTGAAAAAGGGTTCGAAGTTGAGCGACTTCGCCATCTAATCGTGGAATTGAAAAAGCCGCCCCGATTGATGTCGGGGCGGCTTTTTTCATTCGGGCTAGGTTGGCCCGTCTAACCGTGTCGCCGTCTACAGCGTTGATCGTCTAATTGTGGATGCGAATGCCGGCCATTGCATCGACGCGGTCGGCCTCAAGATCACCGAAATCATTGCGTGTGTGATACGCAAGAACTGACGCGAAGATCTCCGTGCGCTCGGCAATCAGTCGTGTCAGTCGGGCCTCGGTATAGAGATGCTGGAATTCGTCGGGCGCACCGATCTGATCCTCGGTAATATGGCCGACTTCGACTTTGAGTTTCGTCAGCTCATCGAGCCACGCGACCGTCAAGAGCGAGAACGTGGTGCTCTCGGTCATGAGCGCGGTATCGACTACAGGCTCTAGAAAACTGCGGTCAGCATTGAATTCGACATAAAGTGTCTCGCTGGGCGTCCACACGATTTTACCATCGAAGAATACGCTGTCGAATCTGTCGATGATTGGGTCGTCGAACCGCCGCTCATTGTAGCGCGCGCCAAGATCGACGTGCAATTGCGGCGATAGCGTTACACGCACACCACCGATCGCCCAGACCTCATCGGCGTCGCGGCTGAAGGCCGCCGGATTGATCTCGTGAGTGTAGTCGAGGTTCGCATATCCTATCTCAAAATACGGCGCGAGCCGCTGATCCTTGAGGATCAGCCCGCCAACCGACTGCTCGACGCGAACGTGATCGAAAGTTTCGTCGCGGCTAAAGAAACGATTGCCGGCAGGCGGCGTATTGGCGTCGATAAGGTAATGACTGTCCAAGATCCGCCCGCGCCAAAACGCGTCGGAGGTCGTGCCGTTGTGAGAGAGTTGGTAATATCCAGCCGCACGTTCGTTGGCATCGACGTCGATGTCGTCATGCAGGAAGAAGGCGCCGAAGTTGAGCGACGCGTCTCCGCTCAGCCGGCCGTAATGATCGATTAAAACCCCAGCATCCCACCTGTCGGGCCGGTAGTCGATGTCGTGATATCCATACCCGCCCCGCAGGACAGCCGTCGTCTGCGCATCTTCGGCCCCGGTAATGACTGCTAGTCCCAAATCGACGAGCCCATAAACGCCGCCGTCGACCTCCGTCACTCGATGATCGATATTGCTGTCATAGCCGCTGCCGATCGCGCCTTCGGCCAGAAATCGCGTGCCATCTGCGATGATCACGCCGGGAATTGCAGCGGACGAATTGCGTGTGGTGGCCGGAGCATCGAGCTGCCCCTTCCAGTCCGAAAACGACCGCGAAAAGCCACGTTCGCCGGCCCCTGCCTCGGAAATGTTCGCGGTCGCAAAGCCAATAGCGGCACCGATGACGCCAATCGACCCGCGGTTCAAAACTCGCCAAGATCGCTTCACAGCACACCCCACAATAGAAAAAATTGGGCCCTTACAAAAAATGCCGACAGGCCAAAATTAAGCTGTTGTTCCGATTCGTGCGGGCCCGCAATCGACCTGGCACGACATTTGAAAACTTACCCACAATCGCCCTGCGGACCGCATCGTTTCGCTCCGCCGAGGGCTAGGCCGGGCTCCAGCCCCTAGCTGTAGGGTTAGTTTTCATGTTCCGCTTTTTGTGTGCCGTTGCCGTTGTATTTTTAAGCCTCTCATTGTGCTTGTCACAGGCCCAGGCGGGTGGCTGGAGCGGGGGCGAACGTGACCAGATTTTTGCCCCGTTCAAGCGGGGGTTCACGCTCGAGGGCGTCTATCTGCGACTTGGCAGCCGCAAGTAACCGCGCTTGGCACTCTAATCTTGACACTGCTAACAGTGCGCTGCATATAGCCGGTGCAGGAGACGCCCGGCTTCACCCAGCACTCCGCTCAAGCTATCCGGCGCATTTGGTCCCGGACGGCTGTCAAATACAGAAAACCAATTCTTATCATGAGGTTGTTCCCATGAAGTTTCGTCCGCTCCACGATCGTGTGGTCGTCAAGCGACTAGAAGAAACCACGAAGACCGCTGGCGGGATCATCATTCCTGACACCGCAAAAGAAAAGCCGCAGGAAGGCGAAATCGTCGCCGTTGGCCCAGGTGCCCGCGACGAGTCCGGCAAGGTCGTCCCCCTCGACGTCAAGGCCGGCGACCGGATCCTGTTTGGCAAATGGTCGGGCACGGAAGTCAAGATCGACGGTCAGGATCTGCTGATCATGAAAGAAAGCGACATTCTCGGCGTCGTCGAAGGCGTCGCAAAAGCCAAAGCCGCTTAACGCGCTGACGCCGTCACTTATTTCGTCACCTTATTCGTACTCATTGAGGAGTAGCCGCACATGGCCTCTAAAGACGTAAAATTTGGACAAGATGCTCGCGAGCGTATGCTGCGCGGCGTCGACATCTTAGCTAACGCCGTCAAAGTCACGCTCGGCCCGAAGGGTCGCAACGTCGTGATCGAGAAGTCGTTTGGCGCACCCCGCATCACCAAGGACGGCGTCACTGTCGCCAAGGAAATCGAACTCGAAGACAAGTTCGAGAACATGGGCGCGCAGATGCTCAAAGAGGTCGCGTCGAAAACCGCTGATCTCGCCGGCGACGGCACCACGACGGCCACGGTTCTGGCTCAGGCGATCGTCCGCGAAGGCGCGAAGTCGGTCGCAGCCGGCGCCAACCCAATGGACTTGAAGCGCGGCATCGACATGGCGGTATCAGCCGTCGTCGAGCACCTGAAGAAGATGTCGAGCACGATCAAGTCGAACGATGAGATCGCCCAAGTCGGCACGATCTCGGCCAACGGCGACAAGGTCGTCGGCGACATGATCGCCAAGGCGATGAAGAAAGTCGGCGCTGAAGGCGTCATCACGGTCGAAGAATCCAAGACCCTCGATTTCGAACTCGAAGTCGTCGAAGGCATGCAGTTCGATCGCGGCTACCTGTCGCCTTACTTCATCACCAATGCCGAGAAGATGTCGGTTGAACTCGAAAGCCCCTACATTCTCATCGTCGAGAAGAAGCTGTCGAGCCTCCAGGCCATGTTGCCGATCCTCGAAGCTGTGGTCCAGTCGGGCAAGCCCCTGCTGATCATCGCTGAAGATGTCGAAGGCGAAGCCTTGGCGACCCTCGTCGTCAACAAACTCCGTGGCGGCCTCAAGGTTGCAGCCGTCAAGGCTCCAGGCTTCGGCGATCGCCGCAAAGCGATGCTCGAAGATTTGGCGATCCTGACCGGCGGCACCGTGATCTCGGAAGATCTCGGCATCAAGCTCGAAACGGTAACGCTGACGATGCTTGGCCGCGCCAAGAAGGTACAGATCGACAAAGAAAACACGACGATCGTCGATGGCGTCGGCAAGAAGCCGGAAATCGAAGGCCGCGTGAAGCAGATCAAGGCGCAGATCGAAGAAACAACTTCGGACTACGACCGCGAGAAGCTTCAAGAGCGTTTGGCCAAGCTTGCCGGCGGCGTTGCCGTTATCAAGGTCGGCGGCGCGTCGGAAGTCGAAGTCAAGGAACGTAAGGACCGCGTCGATGACGCGCTGCACGCCACCCGTGCGGCCGTTGAAGAAGGCGTCGTTCCAGGCGGCGGCGTTGCCCTGCTGCGTTCGATCAAAGCCCTCGATGGCATCAAGTCGGAAAACGAAGACCAGAAGGTCGGCATCACGATCGTGCGTAAGGCTCTGCAGGCGCCAGCCCGCCAGATCTTCACGAACGCGGGTGAAGATGGCTCGGTGATCGTCGGTAAGATTCTCGAGAACAAGCAGGACAGCTACGGCTACAACGCCCAAACCCACGAATACGGCGATCTCGTCGCTCAAGGCGTGATCGACCCAACTAAGGTTGTTCGCGCAGCATTGCAGGACGCAGCCTCGGTAGCGGGCCTCCTCGTCACGACCGAAGCCATGATTGCAGAACTGCCCAAGAAGGACTCCGGTCACGCTCACGGCGGCGGTGGCGGCGGCGGCATGGGCGGCATGGGCGACATGGGCTTCTAAAACCTTTGCCGATCATCTGCTACGATTTGGCCGCCGCGAACTCTTCGCGGCGGCCTTTTTATTCCGCAACACGAAGACTTGGTGAGCGCAGTGGCTCCAGCCATCGCCGGGTATTTAAACAGCCCCGGATTGCTCCGAGGCTGTTGCTATTTTCACCATGCCGTCATTAGAGGACTGTCATCTTATTCGTCGATGAGATGTCCGCAGCCTGCCGGTACGCCGAGTCCTGCTTTGGATCAAACGTGCCATTGCCGTCCTTGTCTTCGTGCAAGACGACCCACAACCTGCTGCCTTCCTTTGGCGCTTCACTCAGCTTGATTTTTAAATTCCGCTGGTCACCCGGCTCCAAAGCGACCTGGCCAACAATTTTGTCTGACATCTCGCCGTCAGCAGCGACGTGGACGACCGCGAAACTCTTTTTAGGCACGTAAGCGTAGCTCAAGCTAATGCTCGAGTCCTGCGGCTTCTGATTGAAAACAATCACCGACGGGCTTGGAATTGCCGTTTGCGGCCCGGCCGCGGCGGCCCCCGGTTCCTGCACAGCGCTGGCTGGCAACGGAAGCGCTAGAAGCGCCGTCAAAGCGGTAGCAGTCAATCCTGTGGCGCGAAGGTTCATAAATTTTAAACGCGATAACATACTCGGTGCTCCAAAATGGTTTTGACTTCACAACTGCTGTTCAGTTGAGCTGCGCAGCACACACGCGTTGAACCGAATGATGGTTTGAGTGCGGCTCCCAAAACGGGAAAGCGATGCTGCTCCTATGCAGTTAATTCCCGCATGTTCGGATTCAACCCGCTATCAGCCAAAGGAATCGGCGTTGTCCTCACGATTGCGCGAGCTTTGAAAAATTCAAAACGCTGCACAGCTCCGCAGGTCGTGACGCGTTTGGTGTGAGCGATACCGATCAGACAAAAATATTTTTGATTTTATAGCTGTGCAGAAGCCTCGCACCCATTCCGGTGCGGCAAATAATACTGTACATCTATTCTTGCGCATTACTGCAAAATTCGGGGTTCGACGTCTGCATGAACAGTCATGCGTGGACGAATACAGACTATTGGCCAAAAACGACAGAGAAGGGAAGAATACATGTCCGATGATGTTATGGGCAAGCTCAAGGGCTTATGCGACGACGTTCGAGCGCGAATTGAAGCTACGCCGGATTACAAAACGCTGCTCGCAGTAGAGCGCGCGGTGAAAGATATCGAAGCACTGACGGCAACGGTAAGTCCCGCTGTAGCCGCCGCCGTTGAAGACAACGCCGAAGCTGTTATCGCTGACGCCGAAGCAGCACCTGCCGCTGACGAAGCCACAGCCGAAGCCGAAGCAGCATCTGCCGCTGAAGAAGCAACAGCTGACGCCGAAGCAGCACCTGCCGCTGAAGAAGCAACCGCCGAAGCCGAAGCAGCACCTGCCGCTGACGAAGCCACAGCCGAAGCCGAAGCAGCACCTGCCGCTGAAGAAGCAACAGCTGACGCCGAAGCAGCAACTGCCGCTGAAGAAGCAACCGCCGAAGCCGAAGCAGCACCTGCCGCTGACGAAGCAACAGCTGACGCCGAAGCAGCAC
>JANOCZ010000456.1:0-6044 GCA_031412455.1 Hyphomicrobium sp.
ATCGCCCAGCGTGAAGGCCACATGGCTTATCCAGGTACAATCAGCGTTCCGCCGGAAGTGTTCGCGCAAGTGCTCGAGGCGGCAGCGATGAGCTTTGCCGCGCACGGCTTTAAAGCAATTGTATTCCTTGGTGACAGCGGCCCGAACCAAGCTCCGCAAGCCGCGCTCGCAGCCAAACTCGACGCTAAATCGCCGGCAACCGGCGTCCGTGTCATCGCCGCCGAGCAGTATTACTCCGCCAACGGCGCACTCGAATGGTTGAGAGAGCAGGGCGAGACCGAAAGCCAAATCGGCACCCACGCCGCCATCCGCGATACGTCTGAGTTGCTGGCGGTCTTTCCTGACGGCGTCCGCCTCGACAAGCGTGCCGCCGACAAGGATGGGGTAACGGGCGATCCGACCCGCGCCACAGCCGAGCGAGGCGCAAAGCTTCTTGACTTGAAAGTCTCGACCGCCGTCCGGGAAATCGACGCGGCACTGAAAAGCCCTCCGCCAGCTCCGCGTCGCACGGGCTTTTTTGGCTGGTTCGACTGACGCCGGACAAGACCGCCATCGGCCCGCGACCGGGCGGCGCTCGCAGGTCGTTGGCCGCAGTGCTATGGCTTCAGGGGCTTTTGGCGCAAAACCACGGCGCGTCGCTATCGATGGAAGAAAGGGCTTGGACTTGGACACGCCGGCAGACGTAACGGCGGCGGTTTTGGTCATCGGCGATGAAATCTTGTCAGGCCGGACCAAAGACAAGAACATCGGCGCCATTGCCGAACACCTGACGGCGATCGGCATCCGCCTGAAGGAAGTTCGCGTTGTCGCCGACGAGGAGTCAGACATCGTCGCCGCCGTAAATCAACTGCGGCAGCGCTACACCTATGTCTTCACCACTGGCGGCATCGGCCCGACCCATGATGACATAACCGCGGACTCGATCGCCAAGGCCTTTGCAGTATCAATCGACGTCGATCCGCGCGCTCGGGCCATGCTGCAGGCAGCATGCGATGCCCGCGGCGTTGCACTGACCCCGGCTCGCTTGCGCATGGCGCGGCTTCCGGCCGGCTCTGATCTCGTCGAAAATTCGATCTCGGTTGCGCCCGGCTTCATGATCGGCAACGTCATCGTAATGGCCGGCATTCCCGACATCATGCGCAACATGCTCGAGGCCGTCACGCCGCGGCTAAAGACGGGCGCCTGCTTGTTGTCCCGGACAATGCCGTTGGATCAGCCCGAGAGCCAGATTGCCGATGCGTTCGCCGCCCACCAGCGCCGGTTTCCGAGCGTTGCCATGGGCAGTTATCCGACCCTGCGCAACGGCGCTCCCGCGACGGATCTCGTCCTGCGCTCGACCGATGCAGCAACATTGGACGAAGCCTACCGGACGCTAAAATCGCTCCTCAAAACCTAAGGCCACCCCGAGCTGAGGGTGTGACAAAGCTTCACTGGATATCGCCATCCCATTGAACGAGTTAGCTTTGCTGCGCTGCAACAGGGTGGCAATCCGCCACGGTTTTCATGACGCGGTTAATTTATATGGTCGAGCAACCTGTTTTGGGTTTGTTCCTATCGGCTCTGCTCGAGGAACTACGGAGGCTTAGGGCGCGTACGCAAGCGCAAATTATAGTTAAGGAGACGTCAGATGATGAGTGGCACGTTGCAGCGGAAGATTCAGCTGCTCATAGGAATCTTACCGGCAATCGCCATTTTCGTTTCACTCAGCCCAGACGCCTCCGCCAAGACACCCGGCAAGACCTATTGCTTCAACGGCATCTGCCATCGCACCAACACGCTGCAAGAGATGTCATCGCTCGTCGGCAAAGACGTCTCGTTCAAAACATCCTTTTACGATGACTGTAAGCGTGATCGCTTCAACCCGTGTGGGTTGACCGCGTCAGGCGAAGTGTTCCGCCCCAACGACGCCGACAATGCGGCCAGCCCGATCTACCCCGAAGGCACCGTTCTGCTCGTCCGCAATCCGGCCAATGGTCAGTCAGCCGTTCTTCGCGTCAACAATGCTGGCCCATACTGGGGCAAGCGCGAACTGGACGTATCGCGCGGCGCCGCCGAAAAACTTGGTTTTAAAAAGCGCGGCGTGGCCAAGCTCGATGTCCGCGTCATTGCAGCGCCGACGCCAGCCGAAGCCCGCTATAAGAAGAACCGTCGTTACGCAGCCGTACCAGGTCCCATTGGCCGCTTTGCTTCGCTCGATGCCGCCGACGGCGCGACGCGCGTGGCCATGGGTCTGATGCCAGCGACCCGAAGCTTGACCACGAACACACGCCTGGCCTCAGCCGAGGCTGGCAATTCTAAACGGTCGCTGGTTGATTCCAACAGCCCAGCCGAAGCCTTGAAGGCCGAAGCGCGCCGCGTGTACGGCGTAACTAGGTCTGGCCGCCGGTTTGCTCCAGCGTCGATCACCGCGCAAGTCGCACCGATCCACCGAACCCGGCAGCAATACACGTTCGAATAATAGGTCTAGTTGACCGGAACACGCTCGCGGCGGCCGAACTCGGCCTTTTCCGCGGGCGTTTTTATGGGCCGGTCTGGCTCGGCATCCTCGACGAACAAATCGTACTGCGTGTCGAGCGCGTCGAGAAACGCCGCGGCCATGTCCATGAGCGGACCTAGCGCCAAGCGTCCGGCGACGAGAAATGCATCGTCGATAGCGAATTCGCTCGCGCGACGCGCATTAGGCGCATCGGGTGCGATCAGACCGCGGCCGCGAATGTAGGCAACCACGTTGTCACCGGTCTCGAAATCGAGGTCACGCGCATCGCCGCATTCCTCGACCGCATCGAGCAGGATGACGGTTCCCGAAGCGAACAAATTCGCCACCGCTGCAAACCGTTTGTCGATCCCGGCAAGCGCGCGCGCATGCTCACGCGCCTTCAAAATGCGCGCGATCAAAATCAATTCTAAACCACGGACGTCTTCCGCGAGGTGTCGCTGCGCGGGCGCGAACTGCGGATTGTCGTCAGCCGTTTCGGCGAGCGTCCGCCAGTCCTGCCCGCGCGCAGTCAAATCTTCGCCAGCGGCCAGCGCGGCGTCGAGATGATCGGCAAGCATGTAGACTGCGAGCGGTGCGCGCGAAACTTCCGCGGACATTCTTCCCCCAAACGACGGCAACTCATTGAACGGTCAAATGACTCTGGACTGATTCGCCCACACGCCCAACGTCCCGACTGTGGCTTTTGAAGCCTTCTGGGCGCTCCTGTCGGCAGTGTTCAGGATGCCGCGACTTCCCGACGCTAGCTGGTGAGTTTTTTCTGCAACCCGGCGAGCGTCGCGACCGCATCAGGCCCGGCAAATAGGAACTGATCGACCCCGGCGGCTTTTAGCTTCGCTTCGTCATCACGAGGCTTGCCTGCCATCAAAACGTATCTCGCCCCCGCGGCCTTCAGCGCCCGCGCTGTCGGCTCAGCCAAGGTGGCGTTCACGGCATCGGACGAACAAATGCAGGCAGCCTTGGCTCCGCTTTGGCGGAACGCTGCCGCCGCCTCTTCGGCCGATTTGTATCCATTTGAGATAAGCGTCGCGATGCCGCCAGATGCGAGATAGTTTTTGACCCACGTGGTGCGAACATTATGCTCGACGATCTCGCCGAGGCTGGCGATAAAAACCGTATACCCACCGGCTTCATCCGCCGCATCGCGCAGCGCCTCGAACGCCTCTGCCAGCCGATGCATTCTAAGCGGCGTGACCTCGATTGCCGGCGCCCCCTCGGATGTACGCGCAGGCTTGGGCCACGGCTCGGTCTTGACGCCGTCATCACCGAGAATGGGAAACGCTGAAACACCCGTCAGCTCGTGTTTACCGGTCGCGATCGCGGCGGCTCGAACTTCGGCAGTCCGAGCAATCGCCTCCTGCACATATCCGGTCGTCAAGCCGGCGAGCATCCCGCCGCGCGCTTCGATATCCTGGAAAACGTCCCAGGCTTTACGGGCGAGCTCTTCAGTCAGCTGTTCGACGTACCATGAGCCGCCTGCCGGGTCCGTGACTCGGCCAAGGTTGGATTCCTCCTGACACACGATCTGAATATTGCGGGCGACGCGCCGCGAGAACGCGTCGGGACGGCCAAGTGCGAACGTGAACGGCAGCACGCAGATCGCATCCGCACCACCGATCGCCGCGCCCGTGCACGCGATCGTCGTCCGCAGGATATTGGTCCAGCAGTCGCGCTTTGCCATCATGCGATAGGATGTCGGACACGCGAGTTTCACACGAGCCGCAGCTTCTCCCGCGCCGCACGCATCCGCCACGCGCCAGACGAGACGCCGCGCCGCCCTGATCTTGGCGATCGTTGAGAATTCGTCTGCATCAGCCGCCAGCGCCACGTTGATTTTCGCGAGCGCTGCGGCCGGTTGAATGCCGCCTTTTTCCGCCGCGCGAAGATACGCAACGAGCGTCGCCAGCATACAGCCGAGCTCCTGCGCCTCGCTCGCGCCTGCAACGTGATACGGCACCGCGTTGGCCGTCATGGCCTGCACATGCGGGCTCTCAGCCGTCAGCGTCATCAACGCGACCGCCCGCGCCAGCGCCTCTTCGACGGTCTCCGTCAGATGCCCCTGCAGTGCCAGCGTCCCGAGCGGATCGGCGCCAAACGATCCGCGTCGCTCGGAGGGCGAAATGCCCCGCTCGCTCCATACCGCCATCAGCGCCCGCGCCGCATCGAAAGTGCTTTCTCCCGCAGCGATGATGATTGGGCAGACGTCGAGCATCACGTCCTTGAGGGCGATGCCAAGCGCATCCTTGTTGGCTGCAAGTCCAAGTTCGCCGAAGTGAATGCAAATCGAATTCACGCCGCCTTCGAGATCATCGAGGATCGCGGCGTTGAGTTGCGCGGCATCGCCGTCGAAGTGAATGGTGCGGATGTCCCAGCCCTGGCCCTCGCGGACGACCGACGTTCCCCGCGTGAACGGTGCGGCTCCGGGCAACGCGCCCTCGGTTGAGACCAGTGCATCGCGGCGCGTATAAAGCGGCTTGATCGCCACCCCGTCGATCGTTTTAGAGACCAGCCGCTTATCGAAATCAGCCCCTTTGAGGGCCTTTTCGACCATGCTGCGCCATTGCTCGAGTTTGGCCGCTTCAAAGTCGCCGGCAAGCTTGGTGTCGGGAGTGGTTGTCATTCGGTGCAGCGTCCTTGACCGGATCGTGTTGGTGTCACGTCAAATTTCGAGTGTTCTACCCTTCGATATAGCTGGACGCACGGACGTTGGCAGCGTTTTAGCAGGCTCCGGCCCGGCTCAATTGCCGCGCAGGCAACAGGCCCGGCGTCGCGAGCTGCAAACATGCGCGCCTAAAGCTGTCTCCCTTATGCAACCAGGGGTTTGCCAAGCGGCCTGCTGCATGTCATCAGAACGCGTGTCATTTGCGCCCGAGTCGCCGTGTAAACCCGCGCATCTGCCGCGTCCACCGTCTGAGGACCAATGCATGTCGGAACAATCGCCTGAAACGACTGGTCAGTTGCCAGATCCCCGTGACTACGTCAGCGACGGCATGATCCTGATCGGCGCGAGCAAGTCCGGCCGCGATACCGTCCCCGAGACGATCGAACTTGCACTGGCCAACCGCCACGGCCTCGTGACCGGCGCAACCGGCACCGGCAAGACCGTCACGCTTCAAGTTCTGGCCGAAGGTTTCTCCGCCGCCGGCGTCCCAGTCTTCGCCGCCGACATCAAAGGCGACCTGTCCGGCATCTCAGCCGTTGGCGAAAGAAAGCCCCACCTCGTCCAGCGCGCCGAAGATATCGGCCTCGCCCGCTACGGCAACACGTCATTCCCGGTCGCCTTCTGGGATATCTTCGGCGAACTCGGCCACCCGGTCCGCGCCACCGTCGAAGCGATGGGCCCTTTGCTTCTGTCGCGTCTGATGGAACTGACCGAGCCGCAGGAAGGCGTGCTCAATATCGCTTTCCGCTGGGCTGAGGACCAGCGCAACGATGGCGACAAGTCCATGTCGATCCTCGACCTGAAGGATCTGCGCGCCGTCATCAACGAGATGGGCAAACGCGCTGGCGAATTGCGCAGCAAATACGGCAACGTCGCGCCGCAAACCGT
>JANOCZ010000457.1:0-2690 GCA_031412455.1 Hyphomicrobium sp.
TCCCGGCAGGGTTGGCCATCTCTTCGTGTTATTCGGAGCCTTCGGCCAATCGCCAGGTAATCAAAATCTGCTACTGGCGCACGCACCCGAGCATCAGTTCTTTTCTCCTCCACGACATCGGGCTCGCCAGCCTAGCTCCAATTTTCTTTATCGGGGCAATCAGGAAAAACGACTTCCAATATGAGCGTTATGCGCGGATGGTCGTAGCGCGTCAGGATGCAAGCCAACATCTGCTCATCCGCATTTGACGACTAAACACAAAAGATACTTTTGGAGGTTAGCCTTTGAACAAGACACTGCTTTGCGCAGTGGCCGTGAGCGCGTTTGCGCTTGCCGGCCCTGCAGCCGCCGACCAACCGGCGTTGACGCAGGACTCCGGCGCGCCCGTCGTCGACAATCAGAATTCGAAGACCTCCGGCGAGTTCGGCGGCGTGCTGCTTGAGGATTTCCACCTCATTGAAAAACTGGCTCGCTTCGACCGCGAGCGTATCCCAGAGCGCGTCGTCCATGCCCGGGGCACGGGCGCCGAAGGCGAATTCGTCGTCACCGATACCGAAATATCGAGGTACACGATCGCTTCGCTTTTCGCTGAGATCGGCAAGAAAACGCCGGTTTTCGTGCGCTTTTCAACGGTCATCCATCCCAAGGGCTCACCCGAAGCCCTGCGCGACCCGCGCGGCTTCTCGACCAAGTTCTATACGGACCAGGGTAACTGGGATCTTGTCGGCAACAACCTGCCGATTTTCTTCATTCGGGACGCGATCAAATTCCCCGACATGGTGCACAGCCTGAAGCCGTCGCCGATCACCAATCAGCAAGATCCGAACCGGTTCTTCGACTTCTTTTCGCACCTGCCTGAATCGACGCACATGCTCACGCGTGTCTATACCGATCTGGGCACGCCAGCCGGCTATCAATTCATGGACGGCAATTCCGTTCACGCGCTGCGTCTTGTCGGCAAAGACGGCAAGGCCGTCTTCGCAAAGTTCCGCTGGAAAACGCAGCAGGGCGTGAAAACCCTGACGGCAGCCGAGGCGAACGGCAAAGACTTCAACTACGCGACGACCTCGCTTTACAGCGACATCAAGGCTGGGAAATTTCCCAAGTGGGATCTCCACGCCATCATTCTGAAGTCGGAGGATATCGCGAAGCTCGACTTTAATCCGTTCGACGCCACGAAGGATTGGCCGGAGACAGGCTCAGCGTTCAGCATGGTCAAAATCGGCTCGATGACCTTGAATAAAGTTCCCTCCAACTTTTTCTCATCCACCGAGCAAGTAGCTTTTTCGCCGGGCGTGTTCGCGCCGGGAATCGAAGCTTCGCCTGATCGATTGCTGCAGGGCCGGCTGTTTTCCTATGCCGATACGCAGCGTTACCGCGTTGGCACCAACTACCAGGCGCTTCCGGTCAACGCGCCCCGGGTTGCCGTTCGCAACGGCAGTCAGGACGGGGAGCTAAACGCTTCGCCACAGCAGGGCGACGTGAACTATCAACCGTCGCGCCGCAACAACGACAACGCCTATCGCGATCAGCCCGACATGGTTGTCGCGCGCTATGGCGTAGATGGCGACGCACAGAAGCGCGCGAACGAGAAAAAACTGCCCTTCAAGCAAGCCGGAGATTTTTACCGCTCGCTGGACGACGACCAGAAAACGAATCTGGTCTCGAATTTGGCGGGTGACCTTGGCCAAGTGACCAGCGCGGACGTGAAAGAGATCATGGTCTCGCACTTCTTCCTGGCCGACGAAGACTTTGGCACGCGTCTCTCGGAAAAGGTCGGTGTTGATTTGACCGCCGTCAAAGGCCGCGCCGGCAAGCTGCAGCAGGCAGCCGCGCAATAGCCGAACACGTTTGAGCGGCGCACCAGTTTTCGGAGCGCCGCTCAGTTCGTTCCGTGCAGGTTTGAAGCAGGAGACTAGAACATGCTGCGTTGTGTGTTGGCTGTTACAATTGCTCTGTCTGCGGCGACCGCCCGCGCCGACGCGGCTTTGTCGCCCGACAAAATCGCCGAACTCTATTTCGACGCCGCACGTGCTGGACGCGTCGACATCCTCGACGGGCTGATCACGGCCGGCGCTCCAGTCGAGGCTC
Organism: Hyphomicrobium sp.; assembly: GCA_031412455.1. Taxonomy (GTDB): domain Bacteria; phylum Pseudomonadota; class Alphaproteobacteria; order Rhizobiales; family Hyphomicrobiaceae; genus Hyphomicrobium_B. The sequence goes on from JANOCZ010000457.1 coordinate 2,092, forward strand.
GCAACGACAAAGGCTACACGGCGCTGATTCTTGCTGCTTACAACGACAAGCCGGAGGCTGTTGAATTCCTCGTCTCGAAGGGAGCAAGCCCGTGCGCAACCGACGCCACCGGCAACACCGCGCTGATGGGCACCGCGTTCAAGGGCAACGACGCCATGGCGCGCCGGTTGCTCGGCTATGATTGCGACGTCAATGCCACCAACAAGAGTGGCCAGACCGCGATCATGATGGCGGCGCTGTTCGGACGGACCGAACAGGTAAAGGCGATGCTCGGCAAGGGCGCCAAGGTCGAAACGAGCGATTTCATGGGCTACACCGCGTGGGCTCTCGCGCGCATCCAGGGAAACGATGAACTGGCCGCAATCTTGAGCGGCAAAAACTAGGCAGGCGTCGAAAATCGGATCTGCGTCTAAAAGTGGCCCGGGGGGGTACGGCGCGGCGTCCCGGGAGCGTCATAGGCGTTCGAATTCCTCGACCGATAGAACGACAATACGGGCCGACCGTGTTTTGCCCAGCGATCGGCTGGGCTCTGACAAAATTGATCACTTGCCGAAGCTGATTTGGCGTCCTTGGCGGTCATGCTGCGCATTGCGACTTTG
>JANOCZ010000458.1:0-4961 GCA_031412455.1 Hyphomicrobium sp.
ATGTGTTCGATGCCGCGACGGCCGCAAAGCTCAAGGAATTCATCTATTCGGCTGGCAATCGCCGCGACCCGCACGAAGCGTATGTCAAGTTTCGCGGACGAGCGCCGAAGATCGACGGCCTGCTGAAGAAGCGCGGGCTCGCGGCTTAGTTTTTGTTGTTGGCTAGAACAATCCGGCCCTGGCGGCGCCGATGATCGGCCCGGCCTTGCCTTCCTGAATTAGCACGACCGACTTTTGCGTATCAGCCTGCATGACCGCGGCGCGCGGGATTTGGATTTTTATCGCTTGGCCCTTCCACAGGCCAATTGGCGTCAGCTCGCGTACAACGTTCGTGTAGATCAGCTGTTTTCCGGAATTCTCGCCGCGTTTAATATCGACGGTCGCTGAGGATTGGACGACGCCCAGCCAGATCGTTGCTTCCTTGACCGGCTGGCCCGGAGCTGCTGCGCCGGTGACAATGTTGAGCGTGTTGCGCTCTTGCCAAAAATACAGCGGAACACGATGCGGGGCGATTGCCTTCATCGTCGATTCCAGCGCTCCGGCAATCTCGGAATTGGACGCGCCGTTGACGTGCGTCGATCCGTTGACCACGACCTGCGGTGTGTAAATCGCGCCATCGCCGCGAGCCTTGGCGTATGCGCGCTGGCGCTCGCTGTTGCGAGCCGATGCGAGCGTGTCTTTCCAGCCCAGATAGTCCCAATAGTCGACGGGGAATGTAAGTGCGATCACGTTGGGGTCGTTGGCCAAGGTTTGTAGCAGCGCGTCGGCGGGCGGGCAGGACGAGCATCCCTGGCTCGTGTAAAGTTCGATCACGGCGCGAACGGGGACTGCTTGTGGGGTGTTCGCTCCTTCGACCGTCGCGTTGTCCGGCGGCGCTACGCTTTGCGCGTGGGAGACCGCCGGGCCGTGCACTGCGAAAAAGACGGTAAACATTGCCAATATTGAAACGTATGTCAGGCGCATTTTTGTTTCCAATTGCTTTGGCGATGTGGTCGCGCGGACAGCGTCGTGTGGAAGTGATTACGCCACAGAGCCGCAATATCTTACATCGGAACTTGGCCAATTCCGATCACATCGCCGCGAGACATTGGCGGGTCAAGGTAAACGGCCGGATCATGCTGCGAGGTTGCGCAGCACGTAATGCAGGATGCCGCCGTTCTTGAAATATTCGATTTCATCGAGCGTATCGATCCGGCAGCGGACCGGGACCAGCTTTGTGCGCCCATCGGGTGAGGTAATTGCCAACTGCAATTTTTGGCGTGGTTTGACGCTGGCGAGACCGTCGATCGAAACAGTTTCGGCGCCGGTCAGCCCCAGAGTTTGCCAGCTCGTGCCGTCCTCGAAGGTGAAGGGCACGACGCCCATGCCGACGAGGTTTGAGCGGTGGATGCGTTCAAAAGATTGGGCGATCACAGCGCGCACGCCGAGCAGGTTTGTACCTTTGGCGGCCCAGTCTCGCGATGAGCCGTTGCCGTATTCGATGCCGGCGAATACGACGAGCGGGACGCCCGATTCAGCGTAGCGCATCGCCGCGTCGTAAATCGGCATTTCTTCGGCTGTGGGATAGTGCACGGTCAGTCCGCCTTCACGGACGTTCCCGGCTGCGTCCTTGACCATGTAGTTCTTGATGCGGATGTTGGCGAAGGTGCCGCGCATCATGACTTCGTGGTTGCCGCGGCGCGTTCCGTACTGATTGAAGTCGGCTGGGATGACGCCGTTGTCGAGCAGATATTTGCCAGCGGGGCTCGCCTGTTTAATCGAGCCAGCGGGCGAAATATGGTCGGTCGTGATTTTATCGCCAAAGAGGCCGAGGATGCGAGCATCGGTGACGTTGGCGATCGCGGTGGCGGATTTGTTTATCGCGGTGAAATAGGGCGGGTTCTGCACATACGTCGATTTGTTGTCCCAGCCGTAAGTCAGACCTGAACCCGCTTGGATGGCTTGCCAGTTGGCGTCGCCCTTGAAAACGTCGGCGTAGCGCGATTTGAACATTTCGCGCGTGATGTTTTCGACGACGAATTTCTGGATTTCGTGGGACGTCGGCCAGACGTCTTTGAGAAAAACCGGTTGGCCATCGCGACCGGTGCCGAGGGGCTCGGTCGTCAGATCTTTTTGCACGGACCCGGCGAGTGCGTAGGCAACGACGAGTGGCGGGGACGCTAGATAATTGGCTTGCACGTCGGGACTGACGCGGCCTTCAAAGTTGCGGTTGCCGGATAGGACGGCCGCGGCAATCAGATTGTTGTCGTGGATCGCGCGTGAAATTTCCGATGGGAGGGGGCCAGAATTGCCGATGCAGGTCGTGCAGCCAAAGCCGACGAGATTAAAGCCGAGCTGATTGAGCGGCGTCTGTAAGCCTGATTTTTCCAGGTAGGCCGCGACGACCTGAGACCCAGGTGCAAGAGAAGTTTTCACCCAAGGTTTGGTCGAGAGGCCTTTTGCAATGGCGTTGCGCGCGAGCAAGCCGGCCGCGATCAGCACGCTTGGATTGGACGTGTTCGTGCAGCTCGTGATGGCAGCGATGACGACATCGCCGTGGCCAAGATCAAAATCGCGGCCGCCAACGGGCACGCGTTTGCTGAGTTCGTTGTCACCGGGCAGCTTGTATTCCGTGTCGAGTGACGTCGCGAAGCCACTCTTGATGCCAGAGAGCGCGATGCGGCCTTCGGGGCGCTTGGGGCCGGCCATCGAGGGGACGACTTCGGCCAAGTCGAGCGCGAGCGTGTCGGTGAAGGTTGGGTCAGCGGCATTGGGCTCGCGGAAGAGGCCTTGGGCGCGGCTGTAGGCTTCGACGAGCGCAATGCGGTGTTCGTCGCGACCCGAGATCGTCAGGTAGTTCAACGTTTCGCCGTCAACCGGGAAGAAGCCGCACGTTGCACCGTACTCGGGCGCCATGTTGGCGATCGTGGCGCGGTCGGCGAGGGTCATGCTGTCGAGGCCGGGGCCGTAGAATTCAACGAATTTGTTGACGACGCTTTTCTTGCGCAACATCTGGGTGACGGTCAGCACGAGGTCCGTTGCGGTGACGCCCTCGCTCAATCTGCCGGTCAATTTGAAGCCGATCACTTCAGGGATCAGCATGGATTGCGGCTGGCCCAGCATCGCGGCTTCAGCTTCGATACCGCCAACGCCCCAGCCCAAGACGGCCAAGCCGTTGACCATCGTCGTGTGGCTATCAGTGCCGACAACCGTGTCGGGGTAGGCCACGGTCGAGCCATCGGCGAAGGTATTGGTCCACACGGTTTGGGCCAGATATTCGAGATTGACCTGATGGCAGATGCCGGTGCCGGGTGGAACGACGCGGAAGTTTTCGAACGCGTCTTGTCCCCATTTAAGGAAGTTATAGCGCTCACCGTTGCGGGCGTATTCGAGCGCGACGTTCTGGGCCAGCGATTTGGGGGTGCCGAATTCATCGACGATGACTGAGTGGTCGATGACGAGGTCGACGGGGACGAGCGGATTGATTTTTTTGGGATCGCCGCCAAGCCTGGTCATGCCGTCGCGCATCGCGGCTAAATCGACGACGGCTGGGACGCCCGTGAAATCCTGCATCAGCACGCGAGCGGGGCGGAAGCCTATTTCCTTGTCCGTCTTTCCGCGATTATCCAGCCAGGCAGCCATGGCTTCGATATCGGCGCGGGTGACGGTGCGGCCGTCTTCGTGGCGGAGCAGGTTTTCAAGCAGCACCTTCATGGAAAATGGAAGCTTGGAGATGCCTGGAAGGCCGTTCGCCTCAGCGTCGCGCAGCGAATAGTAAACGTAACTGCGGCCATCGACGTCGAGCGTCTTGCGGCAGTGAAAACTATCGTCTGAAACCGGTGTGTGGGCGCTCAAGGTCTATCTCCTCGTGGACTCGACAAAGAGCTGCGCCGCCGGAGTGCCGGCGGATCGAGGACGATTGCGCGGGTGTGGTACCCGATGCGCGCCTCGTTTTTGCGCTAGCGGAAGGTATCGCGAGCCACCTATATAGCCAAGCTGCGGCGTGGACTCCACGCTCTTGATAAAAGCAGGGCGCGACAAAAGTGGTGTCCGCTTAGCTTTTTTTGTCGTTTAGCCCCCGGTGTGCTGTCACGTGCAACTCGTCGCCGAAAACCTGGTCATCGAGCGCGGCGGGCGCGTCATCGTGCACGACGTCTCGTTTGCGCTGGCGTCTGGCGAGGCGCTGATACTGTCGGGTGCCAACGGCGCGGGGAAGACGACGCTGTTGCGGGCGATCGCTGGATTTCTCCCGATTGCCTCGGGCGCGTTGCGTTTTGTTGGCGCTCAGCCCGAAGCGTTGATTGCGGAACAGGCGCACGCGATCGGCCATGCCAATGCGGTCAAAACCAATCTGACAGTGCTTGAGAACGTGACGTTCTGGGCAAATTTTCTCGACGGAAACCCGGAATCGGGTGATCGCGTGCAGGCGGCGCTCGAGGCCTTCGGGCTCAGCGATTTGGCGGATTTTCCGGCTGGCTTTTTGTCCGCTGGGCAAAAGCGGCGCTTGGGGTTGGCGCGTTTGCTCGCAGCGCCGCGGCCGATCTGGCTTCTCGACGAGCCGACGGTTTCGCTCGACGCTGTTTCGGCGGCGCGGCTTGCTAAAGTTGTCAACTCACATACGGCGGACGGCGGGATCGTGATCGCGGCCACGCACTTGCCGCTGGGGTTGGAGCGGGCGCGAGACTTGCCTTTGCGGGGAGGCAAGCCGCAGTGAAAAGCTTTTGGGAATTGTTCGTGCGCGACCTCAAACTTGCGGCGCGGGAAGGCGGTGCGGTTGGGACGGCGCTTGGGTTCTTCCTGCTCGTGGTCGCGTTGATGCCACTCGGCCTGGGGCCTGACCTCAACCTGCTGAGCCGCATTGCGCCCGGCGTTCTGTGGATCGCGTTATTGCTCGCGGCGCTGCTGTCGCTCGGGCGCATTTTTGAAGCTGATTACGAAGACGGCACGCTTGACGTTTTAGCGACGGGACCGATCCCGCTGGA
>JANOCZ010000459.1:0-2983 GCA_031412455.1 Hyphomicrobium sp.
GAAGGCTAAATATTTTTCGCGATAGGAGTTTCGAGCTGGATCCCCGAACTTCGACGCGCAAGTGCAGAGCGCGCTCGTTCGAGGATGACGGAGGTTTGAGCTCACGCCTCTCCCACTTGCGTTCCCGGCCGGAGGACGATCGAGCACCCAACACTCCCCCTCGGCACTGAATCGGGTATAGGTCGCGCATGGCGAAATCCTCAAAAGCAGCGTTCGTGTGTCAGGCGTGTGGGGCGGCGGCGACGCGGTGGGCTGGCCGGTGCATCGCGTGCGAGGCGTGGAACACGCTCGTTGAGGAGACCGACGCGGGTCCGCCGCCGGGTTCGGGTGTCACGCAGAAATCAAAAGGGCGGATCGTCAAACTCGAATCGCTCAAGGGCTCGACGGCGGAAGCGCCACGGTTCTCGACCGGCAACGCCGAACTCGATCGCGTCACGGGCGGCGGTATCGTGCCGGGCTCGGCGATCCTGATCGGTGGCGAACCCGGCATCGGCAAATCGACTTTGCTTTTGCAGTTGACGGCGCATCTGGCGTTGTCGGGACGGACGGCACTGTACTTCACCGGCGAAGAAGCGATCGCGCAGGTGCGGATGCGGGCGCAACGGCTTGGCCTTGCCGACGCGCCGGTCGGGCTCGCGTCCGAAACCAATCTGTCGAATATTCTAGCCACGCTGAGCGAAGGACGCCCGCCCGATCTCGTCGTCATCGATTCCATTCAGACGCTGTGGGCGGACACGCTCGACTCGGCTCCCGGCACGGTCACGCAGGTCCGCGCTGCCGCGCAATCGTTGATCCGTTTTGCGAAGATGGCGGGCAGCGCGCTCCTCCTCGTCGGGCACGTGACCAAAGACGGCAACATCGCCGGGCCGAAAGTCATCGAGCACATGGTCGACACCGTGTTGTATTTCGAAGGCGATCGCGGGCATCCCTATCGCATCTTGCGCGCGGTGAAGAACCGCTTCGGGCCGACCGATGAAATCGGTGTGTTCGAAATGGTGACGGGCGGCTTGCGCGAGGTCGCCAATCCGTCGGAGTTGTTTCTCGGCGACCGGACCGGATCGAGCCCAGGTGCTGCGGTGTTTGCCGGGCTCGAGGGGACGCGGCCGCTGCTCGTTGAAATCCAGGCGCTGGTCGCGCCGTCAGGATTGGGCACGCCGCGCCGCGCGGTGGTCGGCTGGGATGCGAACCGGCTGGCGATGTTGCTCGCCGTTCTCGATGCGCGTTGCGGCGTGTCGTTTTCGAGCCACGATGTGTATCTGAATGTCGCTGGGGGCCTAAAGATCACCGAACCGGCCGGCGATGTGGCGGCGGCGGCTGCCCTGCTGTCATCGATTTCGGGTGTGGCCTTGCCCAGAGACGCGGTTTATTTCGGTGAAGTCTCGCTCTCGGGGGCAATCCGCGCGGCGTCGCTGATGACCCAGCGCCTCAAGGAGGCGTCGAAGCTCGGGTTCGCCAGCGCCGTTATTCCGGAATCTGGAGACGCGGAATTGGGTGGCGCAAAGCTGACACTATCGCGTATCGGACACCTCAAGTCGCTTGCAGCGACGGCGTTGGCATGCGACTGAACGGCAGCCGCTCGGCTCGGCGGGGCGTTGGGGGACGCTGGTCTATAGAGGGACGAAGGCCATGATCGGGCCATTGACGTATCTTGATGCCGCGCTGATTGCGGTCGGCTTCATCTCCGGGTTGCTGGCGATGTATCGCGGGCTCGCGCGTGAGCTGCTGTCGATCATTTCGTGGATCGCCGCGGCGGCCGTGGGCGGCTGGATTTATTTGACGAAAAAAGAGCTAGCGGCCGATGTCGGCGCGCAGACCGGGCTACCGCCGCAGATCGCGCTTGGCGTGCTGGCGCTCGTCGTCTTCCTGATCGTGCTCATCATCGTGCACTTGATCACGGCGCGCATCTCGGATGCGATCCTCGACAGCCGCGTCGGTATGATCGACCGCATCCTTGGATTCCTGTTCGGCGTGGCGCGTGGATTTATCCTGATCGTCATCCCTTACATGTTCTACGAATCGTTTATCCCCGACGAAAAAAATCATTTCCCGTGGGTTCGCGACGCAATGACGAAGCCCTATATCCAGAGCACGGGCAACAGCATTCGCGGGATTTTGATGCAAGTTGTGCCGTCCTCGTTGACGACGCCGCCGGCGGTTGAGCCGCAGGGCATACCCGGACAGCAGGGCCGGTTAGAGTTACTTAACCGCAATGGACAAAACACTGGTGGACAATCAATCGCGCTTTCCTTTGGTGCGATGCGGTACTATATGACGCCTGTGTGACGCAGCGCTGAAGTTTCGAATCCAGCTGCGGAATTCCGGCGCTGACCGGATCGTCGTACCTGATTTCAGTCTGGCTCGAGGCGGCTCTAATGCGGGAGAAGGCCATGACGCACTCAAACGGTGACGATGATGTCCCTGGTTGCATGTCGGCTGTTTCTCCCCCCTCCTCGCCGCCTTCCACCGACATCCAAATCGACGGTTTGACCTTCACGCGCTACGGCGACGACCGGTTGCGTGAAGAGTGCGGCGTGTTTGGCATTTTCGATCATCCAGATGCCGCCGCTATCACCGCCCTCGGGTTGCACGCGCTTCAGCATCGTGGCCAGGAAGCCTCCGGCATCGTGTCGTACGATGGCCGGCATTTTCACTCCGAGCGCCGCATGGGGCTCGTCGGCGACAACTTCTCCAAAGCTAAAGATCTCGAGCGCCTCAAGGGCCGCATGGCGATTGGGCACAACCGCTACTCGACGTGCGGCGATCCGCTGATCCGCAACGTGCAGCCGCTATTCTGCGATATCGATACGGGCGGCTTCGCGGTCGCGCATAACGGCAATCTGACCAACGCGCTGATGTTGCGGCGGGAGCTCATCTCGTCGGGTGCGATCTGCCATTCGACGTCGGACACCGAAGTCATTCTGCATCTGTTGTCGCGGTCGAAAAAGCGGCGCGTCGTCGAGCGGCTCATCGATGCGATCCGGCA
>JANOCZ010000460.1:0-3471 GCA_031412455.1 Hyphomicrobium sp.
CGCAGCGCTCGTCACGCTCGCCGCCGAAACCGGCATTGCCAAATCGGAGACGCCCAAACTCGCGGCAGTGATCGCCAAGGCCTACGAGACGCGCAGCTATACCTCGACGCAGGAACAAGCGTGGATGTTGCTCGCGGCCAAGGCCTTGAACGATGAAGTCAAAGGCACGACGCTCAATGTCGATGGCAAACCCGTCAAGGGATCGGTGATGCGGGGCCTCTCGCCCGCGCAATTGCAAAACGGCGGCTTGACGATCACCAACGCCGGCGACGCCGCAACCGACGCCGTGATCTCGGTCATCGGCGCGGCGCTGACACCTGAGCCAGCAATCTCGAAAGGCTTCACGATCGAACGTCAGGCGTTCACGCTCGACGGCAAGCCGGTCGATCTAAAGAGCTTGAGCGGCGGCAACGCGACAGCGAAGCAGAACGATCGCTTCGTCATGACGGTCAAAATCACGTCGCCAGATCAAGGCGGCCGCGTGATGTTGGTCGATCGCTTTCCGGCCGGCTTCGAAATCGAAAATCCGCGCCTCGTTGAAAGCGGCTCGGTCAAAGGCATCGACTGGCTGAAATCGACAGCTCAGCCCGAGCACACCGAGTTCCGCGACGATCGCTTCGTTGCAGCCTTCAACTTCTCGAGCGGCAACGTGCAAAGCGATAACGCAGCCGCCCAGGAAGGCGATGGCGCGGACGGCGATAGTCCCGACTTGGCTGAAACAACCCCCGACGCATCTCCTGACGCGGCATCCGTGCCACCGGATGTGGCGACTGATCCAGCAGGGGCAAACGCACCAGCACTCCAAGCAACCGTCGCCTACATCGTCCGCGCTGTGACGCCAGGCACCTACGTCCACCCCGCAGCAACCGTCGAGGATATGTACCGGCCCGAGCGCTATGCGCGGACAGCCGCTGGCACACTGACCGTCGGCACTAAGGAGTAACGGCGGTGCGACCCCGACTCACAACGACAAAAAAAGTCGCCGGCGCTTGCATGATCGCCGTGGCGATCACGTGCGCCGCAGCTTATGGCGTCTACCAACAAGCGCTGACTGACATCGGGCCGCTGCCACTCGAAGCAGCAAAGGCGCAGTCCGTCACCGTCGTCGATCGCGACAACCGGCTGCTGCGCGCCTTTACAACGGAGCAGGGCCAATGGCGCTTGCCGCTCGACCCCAAAGACGTTGACCAGCACTATCTCAAAATGCTGTTCGCATTCGAGGATCATCGCTTCTATACCCACCACGGCGTTGATCCAAAGGCCATCACCCGCGCCGCCGTGCAAATGCTGCGGCATCACCGGCTCGTGTCGGGCGGCTCGACGCTGACGATGCAGGTCGCCCGCCTGCTCGACGGCAAACACGAACGCACAGCCAGCGGAAAACTTCGCCAGATGCTACGCGCGGTGCAGCTCGAACGCGCGCTGTCGAAGACGGAAATTCTGCGGCTCTATCTGCGCCTCGCGCCGTTCGGTGGAAATCTCGAAGGCGTGCGCGCAGCTTCGCTTGCCTATTTCGGCAAAGAGCCACGGCGTTTGTCGATGGGCGAAGCGGCGCTCCTCGTAGCACTTCCCCAATCACCCGAAGCCCGCCGCCTCGATCGCCATCCAGCCGCCGCCCGCCGCGCGCGCGATCGCGTGCTTGACCGCGCCGTAACTGCGGGCGCGATCACCAAGCCCGAAGCTGAAAAAGCCAAGACCGAGCGCGTTCCTGTTGCCCGCCTCGAATTTCCCAAGCTCGCCCCGCATCTGACCGAAACGGAGCGCGCCGCAAACTTGAATCAATCGATCATCAAGCTGACCCTCGATTCAAAGCTGCAAGCCAGCCTTGAAAAACTGGCCAGCGAACAAGCGCGCCTCCAAGGTGAAAAGCTATCCGCCGCAATACTCGTCGCCGATCACGCAACGGGCGAAATCTTGGCCCACGTCGGCGCATCCGATTATATGGATGCGACCCGGCTTGGCGCCGTCGATATGGTGTCGGCGATCCGCTCACCGGGCTCAGCGCTAAAACCGTTTATCTATGGCCTAAGCTTCGAAGCGGGCCTCTCCCACCCGCAAACCCTGATTGAAGATCGTCCGGTTCGCTTCGGCACCTACGCGCCCAAAAATTTCGACGAAGATTTTCACGGCACGGTGTCGATCCGCGAAGCACTCTCGCAGTCGCTGAACATCCCAGCGGTGCGCGTGTTGGCTCGTGTGGGGGCTGGCAAACTCGTTGGCCGTTTCCGCCGCGCTGGCGTGACGGCGCGCTTCCCCGACAAATCCGAACCGACGCTGGCGATGGCGCTCGGCGGCACGGGCCTGACGCTACGCGACCTAACGCAACTCTACGCAAGCCTCGCGCGCGGCGGCGACAGCATCGCGCTGACACATCGCTTCAATGAGCGCGGCAGAATATTAGCTCCGACGCGCGTGAAAAATCTCGTCAACGCCCACCGGCTGATGTCACCCGTCGCCGCGTGGTACGTAACCGACATCCTGAAAGACGCGCCACCTCCTTTGAACAGCCGAGGCGGTCGCTTCGCCTACAAAACCGGAACGTCGTATGGTTATCGTGACGCTTGGGCGATCGGCTACGACGGCCGCCACGTGGTCGCCGTCTGGGTCGGCCGCGCCGATGGCACGAGTGTACCCGGCATGATGGGCCGCACCGCCGCCGCACCGATACTCTTCGACGCCTTCGAGCGCGTTGCACGCACCCGCACACCTCTGCCGGGCCCGCCGCAAGCAGCGATCACGATCGCCAATGCCGGCGACCTGCCAGCCCCGCTGAAACATTGGCGCGACCCCGGTGATGATGCTCCAGCCGGTCCTTTCCTAACTCCGCCCGTCCTGATTTCATTCCCGCCCGACCGCTCCGAAATAGAGACGGCCGACATCGGCGACGGCGAACTTGTTCTGAAAGCCGACGGTGGCTCGCTGCCGCTGACTTGGCTCGTCGATGGCACGCCGCTCCCGTCTGATCCCCACACGCGCGACGCGCTATGGCAACCGTCATCCGCCGGCTTCGCAAAACTGACGGTCATCGACGCCAAAGGCAAAGTAGATCGCGTTCAGATCCGCGTGAAATAGCGGCAATTGGCACGGTGGCCAGCGCGTGACGCCGCGCCTAGGATATCGCATCGCCAACCGAGGTTGTTCATGCCCAAGATATTCCGCCAAGCGATGTTGTGGTGGTTCGCACTCGGACTGGCATTTCTCGCGTGGATATTTGGCGCGGCGTGGCAGCCGAAACAGACCACGGTGTCACCGCAGACAACGCTGCCAGCTCTCAGCGCCAAGCTCGACGCCACCTCGGTGTCGGGAATTTCATCAGGCGCGTACATGGCCGGCCAGTTCCAAATGGCGCAGGCAAAAATCGTCACCGGCGCGGCGATCATCGCCGGTGGCCCGTACGGTTGCTCCGAAAGCGTGTTCGCCGATGCGATGCCCGGCCCCGGCACGGCGTTTCTCAATCTCGGCAAAGCGATG
>JANOCZ010000461.1:0-1751 GCA_031412455.1 Hyphomicrobium sp.
ATCGTCACCTTGCTCCCGATGAGCTGAAGCGCAGCTTTAGTCCGCAGTGTCTTCGGTAGCCGTTGCACTATTGAATGCTGCGGTGGACCGAACTCGGTAGGGATCGTCTGCCGAGCCGGTCGAGGATGGCGATCGCCGTTAGCTGCGGCTCGACAACAAGCCATCTCTCGATATCCGCGAGGTGAGGATCGAGCATCGAGGGCATGCGTACTCGCGTTTTGTAGGGCCGCTTGATGCGGCGGTGGGTGGCGCGCGGCTCGCCGGCTCCGACGGTCTTGCCAAGTCCCTTCGCGAACTTCGCAGCGTCCGGCGGCAGCGATGCGACGTAGACGTTTGCGGCCAGAGCATTCGTCCCTCGCCGATCGACGCGCCTGCCAAGCTCGGCCTGGGCGTCGCGCATCTCGGCCAGCAGTGCGACGGGATCGAGCGTGCGATAAAGCTCGCGTAGACGCTGTTTGACCGCTTTGCCGACTTTCGGATGCGCCAGTGCACGCGCGTAAGGCGTCGCCGGAACATGGTAACGCTTGACCACTTGCGCGCCATCACGGCGCTTGTCCTTCAGCTTAAACGACGGCTGGAAGAAGTTCACGTGCTGCCGGGCGGCAGCATAGAGTCGAGCGATCACCTGCGCCGTCTCGGCGCCTTCGAAGCGGCCGTAGCCGACGAGCCGTCGGACGACCGCGCCGTTTTTCTGCTCGACAAAAGCCTGATCGTTCTTCTTGTAGGCCCGCGAGCGCGTCACCTCGATTTTCTGCGACCGGCACCAAGGGACCACCACGTCGTTCATGAATGCGCTGTCGTTGTCGAAGTCGGCGCCCAGCATGAGCCAGGGGAATAGACTTTGAGCCCGCGCCATGGCCTCGACGACCAATCCGCTCTCGCGCGTCACCAACGGCAGGCATTCGGTCCAGCCCGTCGCCACATCGACCATCGTCAAGGTCTGGATGAACGAGCCGGCTACAGACGTGCCGCCGTGTGCCACCATGTCAACCTCCAAATAGCCGGGTGAAGGATCGTTCCAGTCATGGAAAGTGCGGATCGGCACTTCACGCCGGATCGCCGAGTAGAACCCGACACGCCGGCGTCGACCGCCGGGACTTTCGTGGCAATCAACATTCGGTCGATCGTCGCCGCGCTGACAACGAGCACAAGCGCACGATCGGTTTTGTCGAGCTGAAGCCGGCCGTGCCGCTCCAATGCCGGCAGCAGCGCCGGGATCATCACCTTGAGCCTCTTGCCGCAGATCCGATCCGACGCTTCCCAAAGCGCGACCATCGCGTCCTTAATGGCCGCGCCGTACGTCGGCTTGCGTTGGCGTGGCTCGCATGGCTTGATCATCGAGTGACCCGCCAACGCGCGCACCGCATGCTTGCGGTGCCAGCCGGTCAATTTGCACAGCTCGTCGAGAATGCGTCCTTTCTCTGCGCGTCCAGACACTCGGTAGCGTTCCACTACCGCCGATTTAATCTCGTGCCGCGCGCCCATGCTGATCCGTTCCGCCATTGGCGACACCGATCCGATTCGGCGTCGCGGCCCCAGTCCTGGCGGTCAGATCTCCGGTAACATTCTTAGTAAGGCAATGCGGTCAAAATTGCATGCCGGTTCACAGACGGCGCCCTCCTGATTATATGCATCGGCCGCCGCGGGTTCTAGTCTAGCTGCGGGGCGGTATGCTCTGGGCAGCTTGCGTCATGAGCTGGCCTAGTTCCTGCGCTTGAAGAGCATACGCCTGCATCTGGGCTTGTGCATAC
>JANOCZ010000462.1:0-3117 GCA_031412455.1 Hyphomicrobium sp.
ATCACGGAAAATTTGCAGATCTACAACACCAATTATGCCGTCTACATCGGCATCGTTTATTCCTATTTGCCGTTTATGATTTTGCCGCTCTACGCGAGTCTGGAAAAAATCAACCCGGCCTTGCTCGAAGCTGCCGAAGACCTCGGCTCGAGACCATGGCGCGCCTTCTGGCAAGTGACATTTCCGCTTTCGATTCCAGGGGTGATTGCCGGCTGCATGCTGGTGTTCATCCCGGCTGTCGGCGAATTCGTGATCCCCGATCTCCTCGGTGGCTCAGACACTATCATGATCGGCAAAACGCTGTGGAATGAGTTCTTCGCCAATCGCGATTGGCCCGTCTCCTCGGCTGTCGCGGTGATCCTTCTGCTGCTCTTGATTATTCCAATCGTCCTCTTTCAACGTCAACAGCAACTCGTGCGCGAGGCTGGCCGATGAAAAATCGCTTCACGTGGTTCAACGCCACTTCGATCGCGCTCGGGTTCGCGTTTCTCTACATCCCTATCCTGCTGTTGATCATATTCTCGTTCAACGAATCAAAACTCGTCACCGTCTGGGGCGGCTGGTCAACGAAATGGTACGCCAATCTTTTGAACAACGAAGCAATGATAGATGCCGCATGGGTAACGCTGCGCGTTGCGCTCGTGTCCGCTACCCTGGCCACCATTTTAGGAACGCTCGCCGCTCTGGTCCTCGTGCGGATGGGCCGGTTTCCTGGCCGCACGCTGTTCTCGGGCTTGACCTACGCGCCCCTTGTGATGCCCGAAGTCATCACGGGATTATCGCTGCTCTTGTTGTTCGTTGCCATCGGCATAGATCGCGGTTTCTGGACGGTGACGATTGCGCACACGACATTCACAATGTGCTTCGCGGCCATCGTCATTCAATCGCGCCTTGTCGACTTCGATAAGTCCGTCGAGGAAGCCGCGATGGACCTTGGTGCGACGCCAGCCACCACGTTCTTCCAGGTAACGCTGCCGATCATTGCGCCGTCAGTGATTTCGGCGTGGTTGCTCGCTTTCACCCTATCGCTTGATGATCTTGTGATCGCGAGCTTTACGACTGGGCCCGGATCGACAACGCTTCCGATCAAAATTTACAGCCAAGTTCGCCTGGGCGTGACGCCCGAAATCAATGCCATCTCGACGATTATGATCGCTCTTGTGACGATCGGCGTATTGGTCGCGTCATACTTGACGAAACGTCAAACGCTGACCGCGGAACGCGAGCGCCGGCAAGCGCTCGCTGGATAATTAAATGGCGCAAGAGCACGTCAATTCCTATTACGCAGCGAGCGTCAACGACACGACGCGCTATCCCCGCCTAGAGAGCGATTGCGCAGCCGACGTCTGTGTAATCGGGGGTGGCTTTTCCGGCGTCGCGACAGCGCTATCACTCGCCGAACGCGGCTACAAAGTTGCGCTGTTGGAAGCCAATCGCGTCGGCTGGGGCGCCTCGGGCCGCAACGGCGGGCAGATGATCGCTGGCATAAGCGGCGAACACAACGTCGAGAAACAGCTCGGCGAAGCCGGCCGCAAACTACTGCGCGAGATTCGCTACCTCGGCCACGACATCATCGAGCAGCGCGCCGCCAAATACAATATTGAATGCGACTTGAGGCGCGGTTGGATGGAGGCCGCAGCGCGCCCGAGCCATATGCCGGTCCTCCGCGCCTTCGTCGAGGCCGCGACCGCCGAGGGCGATGGCGCAGACCTGGAACTGATCGGGCCAGAGCAGACGCGCGAGGTACTTGGCACACACGCCTACCACGGCGGCTTCATCGATCACCGCAGCGGCCACTTGCACCCGCTCAACCTCTGCATGGGTGAAGCACGCGCAGCAGCCGAACTCGGAGTAAAGATCTTCGAAGATTCGGTCGTCGTCGAATTGACCGGCGGCGCTAAACCCTCAGCTCGCACGGCACACGGTCGCGTTTCGGCCTCATCAGTCGTGCTCGCCGGTAGCACGGACCACCCGTTCCAGCGCGGACGGCTGAAAAATCTGACACTCCCAACTGGAAGTTACATCATCGCCACCGAACCGTTGAGCGAGGCCTTAGCGCACGAGATCAACCCGCACAATTTGGCCGTCTGCGACAGCAACGTCGTACTCGATTACTTCCGCCTGTCGGCGGACCGCCGGATGCTGTTTGGCGGCCGGTGCAATTACTCCAATCGCGATCCGCACGACCTCATTACCACGATGCGCCCGAGACTCGTCGAAATTTTCCCGCAACTCGCCAGCACGCGTATCGACTACGCTTGGGGCGGTCGTATCGACATCGTGCTGAGCCGCGTGCCGTTTATCGGCCGCCTGGAGCCAAACGTCTACGCCATGCAGGGCTACTGCGGCCACGGCGTTAACGCCACGCACATTGCGGGCGAAATCATTGCCGACGCCATTTCGGGCACGATGGAAAAATTCGACTTGTTCGACAAGATCCACCAAGTCCGGTTACCGTTCGGGCGCGCCGCCAACAATCAGCTTCTGGCGCTCGGCATGTTATACTTCCGTCTCAAGGATCTGCTTTAATCTGGAGGCCCGTCGATGCGCATCGGTGTTCCAACCGAAATTAAAAGCAATGAATTTAGAGTTGGTCTTGTGCCAGCGTCAGTACGTGAGCTCGTCGTTCGCGGCCATGAGGTCATCGTACAGTCGGGCGCGGGTGACGGAATTTTCGCGGACGATGCCACCTACCAGCGCGCCGGAGCAAGTATTGCACCGAACGCAGATGTTGTGTTTGCCGCCGCCGATATGATCGTCAAAGTCAAGGAACCTCAGCCCGTTGAGTGCGATCGTCTCAGAGCTGAACAGATTATATTCACCTACTTGCACCTGGCCCCCGATCCGGATCAGGCGCGAGCTTTGATGCGCTCCGGTGCCGCGGCAATCGCTTACGAAACAGTCACTGACGTGAATGGTGGCCTGCCACTTCTGGCGCCTATGAGCGAAGTTGCGGGTCGCCTGTCAATCGAAGCGGCAGCCTTAGCGCTGCGCCGGCAATCAGGCGGCCGCGGCGTTCTGCTGGGCGGTGTACCGGGCGTTTCGCCAGCAAAAGTCGCGATATTGGGCGGCGGCGTCGGAGGCACCCATGCCCCGCGCCAGGCGGGGGGCCGTGGT
>JANOCZ010000463.1:0-2168 GCA_031412455.1 Hyphomicrobium sp.
ATGATGAAAGTTCGCACGATACTCTCGATGGCCGCGATGATGGCCGCTGGCTCGATGGCCTACGCGCAGCAAGGCCCAGACTCAGGTGGCGGGCAAAAGCCTTCAATGGGTGCTGGCGGTAGTGCTGGTGGCAACGCAGGCGGCAATGCTGGTGGAAACGCTGGCGGCAATTCCGCTGCTGATCGCGCACCGGGTCAAGTTAAGGAGCCTGGATCGTCGGCTCGCGGCGATGCACCGGGACAGGTCAAAGAGCCAGGCCAGTCGGCTCGTGACGACGCCCCCGGCCAGAACAAGATGGGCGAAGGCGATGACATGAAGAAGGGTGACGGCAAGGCCGCCGACTCCCAGAAGGGCGATAAGGACAAGAACGCCGATTCAAACAAAGGCGATCGCGACAATAAGAATGCCGACGCCGATAAGGGCGACAAAGGCGACAATAAGAATGCCGGCAACAAGGACGACAGCGGTGCTGCTACAGGCAAAGCCGACGGTACAGCCGGTGCAGGTAAAGGCGACTTGAAGAGCGTTACGTCGGAACAGCGGACGAAAGTTCAGTCGACGTTCCGTAGCAACCGCGTCGAGCCGGCACGTAACCTCAACATTTCGGTCAACGTAGGTGTTCGGGTCCCGCGCGATGTTCGCTTCTACTCGATTCCGCAGGACATCATCGTCGTTGTCCCGCAGTATCGTGACTATCGCTACTTCATCTTCGATGACAAGGTTTGCATCGTCGATCCAGACACGTACGAAATCGTCGACATCATCATTCTGGCCTAACGTTTAGATAAATCCCGCAGACAGCCGCGGACCCGTCCGCGGCTGTTTTGCGTGGTCATTCACTTCCCTACAGCAGGGTTGTCCTTCATCACCTTATCGGCGAGAGAGCCATCGGCGGGCTTTGCATTCGGTGTTGCGGTCGTGCCGGTCTTGTCAGAGTTGACGCTTGGCTGGTCCTGCATGGCTTTTTCCGACAAGCTGCCGGAGTTTGGTTTTGCCGTGGGGTTCGTCGTCGTGCCACCACTCGTACCCGGCAAATCTTTCATGGCCTTGGCTGGCAGACCGCCGTCTTCAGCGGCAAAGCTAATCGTGGTCGATAAGGCAAGCGTCATCGCTGCCAAAAATGGCTTAAGCATTTTCAATTCCTCTCTTGTGGATCAAGTTCAGCGCAAACCGCTAATGGGTCGTAAGTTCGGCTCGCTGCATAGAGGTTCGCGACAGTGCGCGTGCGCGTTACAAGGGAAAGTAGCTTGTGGAAAATTCAGCGGCGCGTGGTCCACAAAATAAAAGCGGCCCGCTTGCAATTGAAAGCGAGCCGCTTTTTGAAACTCGTCGACGTTAGATTACGTCGATTTCGGCTGGCAGGTACGACGTAACTTCGAGGCCGACTTCCTGCTCGCGAACTGCTGGTTTGCTCCAGATCTTCATGATGGCACTCCTTAAAAGCATTTTGGGAGACCGCCTCCCATCCGTTGAACATAGGGAATATGGTTGATAACGTCCAATCGCAATCGCGTGATACTTCGATAAGATTTGCTAATCTATACCGTCGCTAGAGCTTATCGACGCCGGATATAAAGGAGCGTGAAAATGCCTATGACAGCGGGTGATATTGTCGATCTCATCACAGCCAAATTCCCTGATGCAAAAGTCCAGCTTACCGATCTGGCAGGCGACAATGATCATTGGGCAGCGCATGTTGTCTCGGCAGCCTTCAAAGGTCGTAGCCGCGTGCAACAACATCAAATGGTGTACGAAGCTTTGGGAGGGCGTATGGGCGGCGTCTTGCATGCGCTGCAGCTGACGACCGGAGTTCCGCCAGATTGACACTCGGGCGTTGCTGCCCCACATGCAGCGACTGGATTGTTTGCATAATATTGGTGCCTAGCGGGAAACCATTGGCGCCGGCCGGCCGAAACAGGTTGCGCTCCGCGCAGTACGACAAGGAGACTTTCATGAGCACCGATACGACTGCTACTCAGGCCGCTATTTCCAAGACGATCGCCGACAACGACGTCGTTTTGTACATGAAGGGCACGCGCCAGTTTCCACAATGCGGGTTTTCTGCCACGGCGGTCAAAATTCTCGAGCACCTCGGCGTTCCGTTTAAGGACGTGAACGTGCTCGACGACGCGTCCGTGCGCGACGGAATTAAAACGTTCTCAAACTGG
>JANOCZ010000464.1:0-3417 GCA_031412455.1 Hyphomicrobium sp.
GTATCTGCTCGGCACCGAAATGGACTTCAAGACAGATAAGCTCGCTTCGCAATTCGTGTTCAACAACCCAAACCAGAAGAGCGCGTGTGGTTGCGGCGAAAGCGTCAACCTCGAACCGGCAACGCCGAAGGGCCTCGGCCCCGTTTAGTTCGCCGCCTCTCACGACCTTTCTTCGCTTTCAGGCTGGAGTGCTTGCACCGTGGAAATGCAACCCGGCAACGACAACGTTGACTTCGTCGAGCCGTTGCTCGCGTTTTGGTTCATCGAGCATGGCCGCAAGAATTGGTTCGCCATCGACGCAGCTTACGACCGCGACTTCGAGCGGCGTTTCGGCTCCGCGTTCGCATCCCTCAAGTCGGCGGCATTGCAATCGAACCTCAAACCAACCAGCGCTCGGCACGCATTGGCCTCGGTCCTTCTGCTCGATCAATATCCACGCAACGTATACCGCGGCTCAGCCGCAGCATTTGCAACCGATCACGCCGCGCTCGCATTGGCCCGGCACGCGCTTGAGCGCCGCTTGGATACGCAGCTCGCCACCGTCGATGAGAAGCTTTTTCTCTATTTGCCGTTCGAGCACAGCGAACGCCTGGCCGATCAGAACCGCTCGGTCGAACTGTGCCAACAGTTAGGTGATGAGGAATACACGCGCTTTGCGCAGGCGCACCGGGCGGTCATTGAACGTTTCGGCCGCTTCCCGCACCGCAACGCAATTCTCGGCCGGCCATCGACCCCAGCCGAAATCGAATTCCTGCAACAGCCGGGTTCTCATTTTTGACCGAGCGCGTCTTTCTCAGTTTGCATTCCCGGGCGAGCAACAAGCGCAAGCGCCGCCGGTCGAGTTCCGTGCTGCGAGGCGCGCACACACGTGCCTCTCTCACTTTGCTCGAGCACCACTCCCTCAACTGCGTTCCCGGAAGCCGCGTTTCGCGCCAGCGAAACTATGCGGCTATCCGGGATCACGTCCCGAGCGACGTAACTACCGTCCCGGCTGTTTCAACGGACGCGGCGGCTTGCGCATGAAATCTGGCATGCTGTCGGCAAAACCAACGCCACCACCCTGTTGCGGTGCGTGCTTCGGCGCAGGCTTCGCTCCAGACTTTGGTTGAGCAGTGCGCGTGCGGTCCGGCTGGCTTGCCTGCGGCTTTGCAGCCGGAGGACCGCCTCGTTGCGGCTTCGGCGTATCGGTCCAGCTGTCGGCGCGCGCCTCACGAGGCGGGCGCGGCGCGTGCGGCTCAGCTCGATCGCCGCGCGGCTGTTGGGAGCGTCGCCCACCATCTCGACGCGCCGAATCTTCACGCTCCGAATCTCCACGCGTCAAGTCTGGCTGCGGTGCGTTTGGTTGCGCGACATCGCCACGAACCGGAGTTGAGCTCTCTCGTCGTGCCTCGCGTTGAGGCTGCGCTTCGCGTTGAGGCCGTGCCCCACGTTCAGGCCGCGCGTCGCGCTCTGGACGCGCGTCGCGTTCAGGCCGTGCCTCACGATCTGGTCGCGCGTCGCGTTCAACTCGCGCCTGACGTTCACCCTCGGGCCGCATCTCACGTTCAGGACGCGCCTCACGTTCAGGTCGCGCTTCGCGTTCAGGCCGCATCTCGCGTTCTGGTCGCGCTTCGCGTTCAGGCCGCATCTCACGTTCAGGTCGTGGTCCACGACCGGCATCGGCTGAACCACCGCGCGCTTCACGCCCGCGAACCGGGGGCGCACCCTTTCCGCCACGGCCGCGTTTCCGCTTGCCGCCCGACGCGAAATCCTCGTCCGTGGGCACGTCGCCCAACCAGACCGCAGGCTCGCCGGTGATTTTCTCAATGTCGCGAACGAACTTCAAATCATCGGGACTGACGAGCGAGGCCGCATAGCCTTCCTTGCCGGCGCGTCCCGTGCGGCCAATGCGGTGCACATAGTCGTCACCGGCCCACGGCAGATCGAAATTGAACACGTGCGAGACGTCGGGAATGTCGAGCCCGCGAGCCGCCACGTCGGAGGCGGCCAGCAGCATGATTTCACCGGCGCGGAATTTATCCAGCGTCGCCGTCCGCGCGCTCTGTTCCATGTCGCCGTGCAGCGCGCCCGCATTGAAGCCGTGCTTAGCGAGCGACTTGTGCAGCACCGCAACGTCCCGCTTGCGGTTGCAGAAGATAATCGCGTTCTTGACGTTACCCGTCTTGATCAATTCGCGCAGAACTTCGCGCTTGGCGTAATCTTCGCCGTCCGGACAAAACCGGAAGCGTTGCGTAATCGTCGCCGCGGTCGTCGCCGGCTTGGCGACTTCGATCCGCTCGGGGTCTTTGAGGAATTGACTGACGAGACGCGTGATCTCTGGCGGCATCGTTGCCGAGAAGAACAGCGTCTGCCGGCGCGGTGGCAGCAGCTTGCAGATTTTCTCGATGTCGGGAATGAACCCCATGTCGAGCATCCGGTCGGCCTCGTCGATGACGAGGATCTCGACGCCCATCAGCATGATGCGCCCGCGCCCGAAATGATCGAGCAGCCGGCCCGGCGTCGCAATCAGCACGTCGACGCCGCGATCGAGCTTCTTGACCTGCTCGTCCATCGACACGCCGCCGATCAGCAGCGCCACGGTGAGCTTGTGATTGATGCCGTATTTATCGAAACTCTGCTCGACCTGGGCTGCGAGTTCCCGCGTCGGAGCTAAGATCAGCGAACGCGGCATGCGTGCCCGCGCGCGTCCCGTTTCCAATCGCGTAATCATCGGCAGCACAAATGACGCCGTCTTCCCGGTGCCGGTCTGGGCGATGCCCAGCACATCGCGGCCGGAGACGGCGACAGGAATTGCTGCGGACTGAATGGGTGTGGGCGTCGAGTATCCAGCAGCCGTGATGGCCGCCTGCACCTTTGGCGAAAGGCCAAGGTCAGCGAACGTCGTGGGTTCCAAAAGCTATCGTCTCCATCTGCGTACTCATGAGCGCCAAGCGCATCACGCGCCAGGAACGTTGCCCGGACCACAAGCCAGGGGCTTTAGACGAGAGCGCAGGGGGACAGTGCCGAAAAGGACATAAGCCAAAAGGGAGAGATGGATCAAAAAAGCGTAAAAAAGCAGCTCAAACGATCCCCTGCGCTCCGGCACACCCGCGTGCTCGCATACCTGCATGACAGACGCAAGGAAAACCCGATCATTGTCCCCTGATGCGGCAACAGGCGCGGGCCAAACTGCGTCAGAACGGCCACGCAGGCAGTGCCAAAAAAAGGGGCGGCCGTTAGAGCTACCCCCCGTTTATGTTCAGTCTGACTTCACGCCTGGAAAAGTTAAATATCCAGATCCTTCGCAAACGCCGCGCGATCCTGGATGAAACGAAAGCGCGCCTCAGGCTTCGACCCCATCAGCGCGTTGACGACTTCGCCAAGCCCCGAGCGCTCGCCCTCGCCAATCGCGACCCGCAACATCAGGCGCTTTTTAGG
>JANOCZ010000465.1:0-9791 GCA_031412455.1 Hyphomicrobium sp.
GTCCTCGGAGTCGATCGAGGTAACATGGTCTGGCGACGTCTCGGAGAGACGGCCCTGGGAACGGCGCGCCAAAGCCTCCGCGCGGCGGTCGGCTGCCGCTTCGAGTTCAGCTTCCGCTGCGGCTTCTTCATCAATCAAAGCCTGGCGATCGGCGACCGGGATTTGATAGTAGTCAGGGTGGATTTCATTGAAAGCAAGAAACCCGTGGCGATTGCCGCCGTAATCTACGAACGCCGCTTGCAGCGACGGTTCAACACGCGTGACTTTGGCTAAGTAGATATTGCCGCGGAGGAGCTTGCGTGCGGCGCTTTCGAAGTCGAATTCCTCTACGCGGCCATTGCGTTGGACCACGACCCGAGTTTCCTCCGGGTGGGTGGCGTCGATAAGCATCTTGGTATTTGACATTTTGGATCCTCGGCGCGCCGAGCCGGCGGCTCCCCGGAGGCCCTTGTCAAACAAGGACGCAAAGCGAGCGGGCGGCGGCGCGCATTCATGAATGCTGATTGGGAAGAGCGCGGCGCGCGATTGGGCAAATCAGCCAGGGAGGAGCGGTTGGCGCTCCTCGCCGTATGCGCGCCTGTGGTCCGGCCAAAAGCCGGTGTGGCGCCTGCTGAATTGATCCTGTCGGTCGTCATGGCCCTGTCGTTACAACCTAGCCGACGCGTGTCTACGCTGTGGGCTCGGTAATTAGAGTGAGCGGCATTTGGAATGCCGTATTCGCGGTTTACTGAAGCCGACCCAGTGATTCGCCCTCCTTTTGCGGGCGAGCTGGAGCGGAATACGATCGGACGGCACCGCAAAAGCGATTGACGGCGCGCGTCGCGTACCGTGCAAATCAGGGGTATCTCAAGGTCGCCTAGAAGCGCCCCCGGCTATTCCTGAAATGCCATTCGGCCGACCCTAATTACCTGGGAAAGCAGCTTTTTATGAGTGCTGCAGCAGGCCGATTAGGAACCATGAACACACCCGCGGCTGATCTTCGATGAACAGGCCGATCGTGTGCGACCGAATATGGTAATAGTGTACGGGTTCGCCCTGTTTGAGGCAAGTGGTATAAGAGCCCGCCTCGGCGAAACTCGGGCTGCTGCCGCGATACTAGCTTGTGTACATAAGAAAAAACAAACCGTTAAAGGACGAATTTGGGGTAGGATTGATCTGCGGGATCCTTGAGACGAAGGTTAACAGCGTGACGGTCGCTTCGACGCCGAAGCAAATCATCTATAAAGCATTAAGCACTGCGATGCTGGCGGTGCTCGTTTGGTGCGTGGCGCCACCGCCGGCGGAAGGAGCGGACGCACTTCCGGCTGGTCGCCGGACCGTGACCGAGGCGACCAGTATCGAGGTTATCGCCAGTGCGTCCCAGACGACTTTCAAGCTGCATCTCAGTGAGGGGGTGCCGGCCGAAATTTTTACGCTCGCTAATCCCTACCGGGTGATCATCGACCTCCCTGAGGTTGCCTTTAAACTGCCGGCTGCCAACGCCAAGCAATTTCAAGGGTTGGTGGCGGCTTTTCGTTATGGGCTATTCGCCGAGGGAAAGGGCCGCGTCGTCGTTGATACAGCCGGTCCCGTGAAGATCAAGTCGGCCGGGATGGCGCGATCTGAAACGGGTGTCGATCTCACTTTAGTGCTGTCATCCACTGACCCGGAGAGCTTTGGAGCTGGGACCGGCAGCACTCGGCAAGCTCAATTCCCCGAAAAGGCCGCTCCAGAGTTGCCGGCCGAAAAGCCAGTCACCAAGCTGAAACCCGTGATCGTCATAGATCCCGGCCACGGTGGTATTGATCCTGGTGCGGTCGGGGTCAGTTCCGTCGCCGAAAAGTCGATCGTTCTCGCTGTTGCGATACAGCTTAAAGCGGCGCTCAGCCGGGGTGGCGTTTTTGACGTCAAAATGACCCGTTCGACCGACGTTTTCGTGTCTTTGGACAGGCGGCTCAAGATATCGGCGGATCATGACGCAGATTTGTTCATTTCGCTGCATGCGGATTCGATCGCCGAGCGTGACGCGGCTGAGAACATTCGGGGGGCAACAATCTACACCCTGTCTGAACGAGCGTCGGACGAACAAGCGCGGCTCATGGCGGAAAAGGAGAATGCGTCGGATCTTATTGCGGGTCTTGAAGCTGGATCGAGTGGTGAACACAATCAGGTCAAAAGCATTTTGATCGATCTGTTGAAAAGAGAGACGTCGAATTTTTCGGCCGATTTCTCGCACCTGCTGGCGGACAAGCTCAAAAAGTCGATCATGCTGTCGCGCGCCCCGCAACGTTCTGCGGCGTTCAAGGTTCTAAAGCAAAGTCATGCCGCGTCTGTGTTGATCGAATTGGGATACATGAGTAATTCTAAGGATCAGGAGCAAATGGGCACGATCGGCTGGCAGAAACAGGTCGCAATGGCGATCTCTGCCGCAGTGGAGGCGCATTTCAGCAAAAGAACAGCAGAACAACCTTGAGATTAGGGCGGGCTCTCTGACGACGTGCTGCCATAATCCGTGCTATGGTGCCAAGCGGAAGCCGTCCGCTTGCTGCACTGCAAATAACCGGCTAATTCAGCTCTTTAACTGACGGATTTGCGCATTGATGCGACCTGCTACGCTCCCGCCACCGGTAGCGCCTAAGAAGAAGCGCAAACGGCGAAAAAGCCTGCTCCTGAGTTTTCTCGGGTTCGGGTTCGGCACAGCAGTGCTGATTTTCGTTGCCGCCTCGGCGGCGATCGGCGTCTACATCTCGCAACAATCTAAGGATCTCCCCGACTACGAGAGCTTGGCCAAGTATGAGCCGCCGGTGATGACGCGGATCCATGCGCATGATGGATCGCTCATTTCAGAGTTTGCGCGGGAACGGCGGATCTTCGTGCCGATCAATACGATCCCGAAAAGGGTTATTCAGGCCTTTCTCGCTGCTGAAGATCGCCGTTTCTATGACCATGGCGGGATCGATTTCCAAGGCGTAGGACGGGCGCTCTACGCCTACGTCGATGGCAAAATTCGCGGTTCCAACAAATTGCCTCAAGGCGCGTCGACCATCACTCAGCAGGTCGCCAAGAATTTTCTACTGACGAACGAGCGGACGATGGAGCGGAAGGTCAAAGAGGCCATCCTCGCTATCCGTATTGAGCGAGCGTATTCAAAGGATAAGATCCTCGAGCTCTACCTCAACGAGATCTTTCTAGGGATGAACTCTTACGGTGTCGCAGCGGCGGGACTGACCTACTTCAACAAAGAGCTCAGCAATCTGACTATCGAAGAGGCCGCCTATCTGGCCGCGTTACCCAAAGCGCCGAATAATTACCATCCGTTCCGCTTCAGGGAAAAAGCCACGACCCGGCGCGATTGGATCATCGGGCAGATGGCTGAGAACGGCTACATCAAGCCTGAGGAAGCGGAGGCCGCCAAGAAAGTCGCATTGACGCCGAATTTGCGATCGACCGGCGCGCACATTTCGACGGCTGAGTTCTTCGCCGAAGAAGTTCGCAGAAAGCTTCTTGGCCAGTATGGCGAAGACAAGCTTTACGGCGGCGGGCTGTCCGTTCGCACGACGCTCGATCCGAAATTGCAGCAGATCGCGCGCCGGGCGTTGATCGATGGGTTGGTCAAGTTCGATCGACAGCAGGGCTGGCGTGGTCCGGTGACAAAGATCGAGACCAGCGGCGACTGGGGCGTGCCGCTTGGTGCGCTCGAGATGCCGGCCGACATACAGCCCTGGCGTTTGGGCGTCGTCCTTGAGGCGCAAAAGCAGAAAGCAATTATTGGCCTAAGGCCCGCGCGGCTGCAGGACGGGAAATTAGCCAAGGAGCGGGAGGCGGTCGAAATTCCGCTTGAAGAGCTCAAGTGGGCGAAGATACCGGTCAAGAAGACGGAGGCCAAGAGTGTCAGCGATCTTCTCGCGCCCGGTGACGTGGTGTATGTCGCGCCGAAAGATCCGGCTAACGTTCAGGGTGCGTGGAGTCTAATGCAAATCCCCGAGATCGGGGGTGGTCTCGTTGCCATGGATCCTCATACTGGTCGCGTTCTGGCGGTTGCCGGTGGGTTCTCGTTCGCCATGAGCCAGTTCGATCGCGTCATACAAGCCAAACGTCAGCCCGGGTCGTCATTCAAGCCGTTCGTCTACGCGGCGGCGATCGACAACGGCTACAAGCCGACCTCAATTCTTGTTGACGCGCCGATCGAGATCGATCAGGGGCCGGGATTGGATATCTGGCGGCCCGAAAATTACGAAAAGAAAGAGTCGGCCGGGCCGGCCACGCTGCGATTTGGCGTCGAGAAATCGCGCAACCAAATGACGGTGCGTTTAGCGCAGGATCTCGGCATGCCGATGATCACCGAGTACGCTAAACGGTTCGGTATTTACGATGATCTCTTGCCGGTGCTGTCGATGTCGCTCGGTGCTGGCGAGACGACGCTGCTGCGTATGGCGACCGCGTATTGCATGCTGGCTAACGGCGGCCGCGAAGTTAAATCGACGTTGATCGACCGCATTCAGGATCGATGGGGTCATACCGTGTGGCGGCATGATGAGCGTCAATGCATGGGATGCACGGCTGAGAAATGGGCAGGGCAGCAAGAGCCGGATTTGATCGATGACCGCAAGCAAATCGTCGATCCACACACGGCCTACCAGATGACGTCCATTCTCGAGGGCGTGGTGCAGCGAGGGACCGCAACCACGCTCAAGTCGCTCAATCGCCCGTTAGCTGGCAAGACCGGCACGACCAACGAAGAAAAGGACGTCTGGTTCATCGGCTATATGCCCGACATGGTCGTTGGCGTGTTCGTTGGGTACGATACGCCGAAGCCTCTCGGCAAAGGTAATACGGGTGGAGCGATCGCGGCGCCGATCTTTGGCGATTTCGTGAAGGAAGCGCTGGGCGAAACGCCGCCGGCTCCGTTCCGGGCGCCGCCCGGTATCAACATGTTCCGCGTCAATATCAAAAGCGGCTTGCGCGCATCGGCGGACGATAAGGATGCCATTCAAGAATACTTCAAACAAGATGAGCAGCCGGACGATGCTTACTCCGTCGTTGGGATTGCAACGCCTGGAACGCCAACACCCATTGAGCCCGAGCCAACGGAAGAGCTACCAGGTGTTCAGTCGGCTCCGCCACCTGGCGTGGCATCCGGCCGAGACGATAGGTATCGGCCTTATTAGCGGAAAGTTCTGTCCCTGCATGTCGCGTTTACACGCATTGCGACGGCACTTATAGGTCGTCTCTATTCCATTTCCTTTGCCGCGGAGCGCGTCACGCCCGGGCACAAATTCCGCTGGAGGCTTCCATGCGCGCTGAAGCGCAAAAACTATCGGACGGCATCAAGGAGGCATTCTCCCTCCTGAGGAGGTCTCTTTGACTGGGATACAGCTGACGATCGCTTGGCGGCGCTGAACGCCAAGTCTGAAGATCCAGCACTCTGGAACGACACGAAGAGCGCGCAAAAGGTCATGCGGCAGCGGCAATCTCTGGAGCGCGCGATCACGGAGTTTCGCCGTCTCGAACGCGATTATGACGACGCCCTGACGTTGATTGAACTTGGAGAGTCGGAAGGCGACGAGGCCAGCGTCTCGGAAGGCGAAAACGTTCTGAAGCGCATCGACCACGAAGCCCAGCGGCGATCGGTCGAAGCGATGTTGTCGGGGGAAGCCGACGCGATGAACACGTACGTCGAGGTCCATGCCGGTGCTGGTGGCACCGAAAGCCAGGACTGGGCGTCCATGCTGTCGCGCATGTATCTGCGCTGGGCCGAGCGCCGTGGATACAAGGTCAAGCTTATTGATCAGAGCGACGGCGAAGAAGCCGGCATTAAGTCGGCCACTTTTGAAATCGAAGGTGAGAACGCGTTTGGTTGGCTCAAAACCGAAGCTGGTGTGCATCGATTGGTACGAATATCGCCGTTCGATTCCAACGCCCGACGTCACACGAGCTTCGCGTCAGTCACCGTATACCCCGTGATCGACGACACGATCGACATCGACGTCAATCTGTCGGACGTCGAGATCTCGTTTGCGCGGTCGTCGGGCGCCGGTGGGCAGCACGTCAATCGCACAGAATCTGCGGTGCGCCTTGTGCACAAGCCATCGGGAATCGTCATCTTCGCTCAAGAACAGCGATCGCAGCATCAGAATAAAGACATCGCGTTCAAGCGGCTTAAAGCTCGGCTTTACGAGATGGAACTTAAGAAGCGCGAGGCGAAGGCGAACGCCGATCAGGCCGCAAAGACCGATATCGGCTGGGGCCATCAAATACGGTCGTATGTTCTCCAGCCATATCAACTCGTTAAAGATTTACGGACGGGCGCGACGTCGACCAATCCCGATGAGGTGCTCGATGGCGACATCGATAATTTCGTCGAGGCCGCGTTATCACAGCGCATCAAGGGTGGCGCACAAGCCGTCGTCGATGATCTAGAGTGATACCTCCGAAAAGTTGGCCGCTATGGGCTATCTATCTTCCCCCCAGGAGATCGCACAATGCGTAAACATGTTTTAAGTTCGTTGACTTGCGGTGCGCTGATCGCGCTTGGCGCTTCGCCGGCTCTTGCCAGTTGCGGGAATGACGCTGCGGGCTTCGACAGCTGGCTCAATGGATTTAAGTCGCGCGCAGCTTCGCAGGGTATATCTGCTAACGCGATTGCTAAGGGGCTCAACGGCGTCGGGTACGATCGCAACGTCGTGCGCCTCGATAGGTCACAAAAATCATTCAAGCTTAGTTTCAATCAATTCTACGCGCGCCGCGTCTCGGGATCGTTGATCAGCCGCGGCCAAAGCCGGCTCAGCCAGCATCGCGCGACGCTCGATCGAGTTGAAAAACGGTTCGGGGTGCCGGCTGAGGTTATCGTGGCGATTTGGGGTTTGGAGACCAATTACGGGGCAGATCGCGGACAGGGGATGTCGATTGTGCAGTCGCTCGCGACACTCGCTTACGATTGCCGGCGGCCCCAGTTTTTTGAGCCGCAACTTCTGGCCGCCCTCAGGATCATCGACCGCGGTGATATGAGTCTTGGTCAAATGCGCGGCGGGTGGGCCGGCGAGATCGGGCAGACTCAGTTTTTGCCGGTTGCGTATGTCAAATATGCCGTCGATTTCGATGGGAATGGGCGGCGCGACCTTGTCAACAGCGTTCCCGATATTTTGGCTTCGACTGCGAACTTTTTGAAGGCGCACGGGTGGTCGGCGGGGCAGGGTTGGCAACCGGGGACATCTAATTACGGCGTTATCGGCGAGTGGAACAAGGCTGAGGTTTATCAGCGGACCATTGCCGTCATGGCCGATAAAATGAAATAGGGGCTGCTGCAAGCGGTTCACCACTTACCATCAACTCTCTCGCGCGTGACAGCAGGTGTGCTAAGTCGCGGAACCGCTAAGTTTCGGAATGCCGCCGCAGCAATGTCCAAGCTCGATCATCTCTCGCTCATTACCTCGTCTGGATTTCCAGATTACGAGCTGCTCGATGCCGGCCGAGGGCGCAAGCTCGAGCGGTTCGGTTCGGTCGTTGTCGATCGTCCAGAATCGCAAGCGCTATGGAAGCCTGCACTTTCAGCCGAACAGTGGGCGCGAGCGAGCGCGGTATTTTCTGCATCCGGAGATGATGACGAGAAAGGCCGTTGGAGAATAGACAAGCCTGTTCCTGATACTTGGCCGGTCGTCATTCCATTGTGTCCGAAAGATTTGCGCGGGCAAGGCGATAGGATCGTGATGCACTGTAAGTTTGCCGGGCTCTGGCATCTTGGTCTGTTTCCCGAGCAACAGCCGCATTGGCAGTGGATGCTGGACGCCGTTAGCAGAATAAAGCGTGAGACGCCGCGCGTTCTCAATCTTTTTGGATACACGGGCGCTGCAACGCTGTTGGCAGCTAAAGCTGGTGCCGAAGTCACGCATGTCGATGCATCGAAGAAGGCAGTGGCGTGGGGACGAGAGAACCAAGCGGCGTCAACGCTTGACGCAGCAAAGATTCGTTGGATCGTCGATGATGCGAAAAAGTTCGTGGCGAGGGAAGTGCGGCGCGGTAAAACCTATCATGTGGTCGTCGTTGATCCCCCGAAGTTTGGGCGAGGTCCTGACGGTGAAGTCTGGGATCTATTTTCCGATCTGCCCGAGCTTCTAGACAATTGCGCCAAGTTGCTCGTGCCGGCTCCAGACGCAGCTGCAGTCGTCTTGACGGTTTACGCCATTCGCGCGTCGGCGTTAGCTTTTGACCAGCTCATGCGCGACGCTCTCGCCCAGAGCGGCGGCACTTTCGACAGCGGTGAACTGGCCATTGAAGGCACGAGCGGGAGACGCGTGCCGACTTCGTTGTTCGTACGCTGGAGCCGCTCGCCATGACTGCGCCCAGGCTGATCACGAGTCTGTCGAACGACAGCATCAAGGCGATACGGGCGCTCGAAATGCGCAAGGTGCGCAAAGAAACCGGATTGTTTGTCGCTGAAGGAGCCTCGCTTCTCATCACGGCCCGCGAGCGCGGGGTCGTTCCCAAATCACTCGTCTACCAGGCGAAAGCAAGCGACAGCGGGATCGTGCGCGGTCTCGTAGTGTGGGCGTTGAAAGAAGGGGCCGAGGTTCTAGAAGTTACGGACTCGGTAATGAGCAAGTTGGCGTCGAAGGATAATTCCCAAGCCGTGCTTGGTGTATTCAATCAATCGTTCATTGCACCGCCAGGGCTACAAGCTGTCCGCGCCGACGATACTTGGTTGGCGCTGGAAGAGGTTCGCGATCCCGGAAATCTTGGAACAATCATACGGACCTGCGATGCCGTCGGCGCCTCAGGGGTCATTCTCGTTGGGACTTGCTGCGATCCTTTTTCGCCCGAGTCTATCAGGGCGACGATGGGGTCAATTTTTAGCGTGCCGCTCGTTCGAATGGACACGGCAGCGTTTGTCGAGTTAGCCGGGGGATGGAGCGGCGACGTGGTTGCAACACACCTTGATGCAGCTGATGATTTTCGCGATATCGACTATCGCGGGCCAGAGCTTATCGTTATGGGGGGAGAAGGTCCGGGCCTTTCACCCGCAGTGGCAACTGCGTGCAAGCGGAGGGTCAAAATTCCAATGTCTGGCGCGCTCGACAGTCTCAATCTTGCAATCGCAACCGCGCTGACGCTGTACCAGGTGCGCGGCCGGCATTTGAAACTGTGATCCGATGCGCATTGAATATCATCGCACGCTGATAGCCGACACCGTTCGCAACACCGCATTTTACGCTGCGCTCAAGGCGCTCATCGTGCCCGGCAAGTCGGTCGTTTGTGATATCGGCGCTGGGACTGGATTGCTCGGAATCATGGCATCGAAGCTTGGTGCCAAAGCTGTCTACATGTTTGAGACGGCAGAAGTTTCAAGGGTTGCGGCGAGGATCATCAAGGCTAATCGCATTCGCAATTGCCATTTGATTCCTTGTCACTCGACCGAGTTTGATGATGTTCTGCAAGCCGACATCATCGTTTCTGAAACGCTTGGCAACTATGCCCTCGAGGAGAACATCGTCGATACGCTTAACGATGCAAGGCGCTTCTTGGTCCCAGGCGGGGAGATCATTCCTTGCGGTGTTTCTCAACATGTCGCGCCCGTCGTCTCGCCACGTATCGACAACGAGTTACGCGCTTGGCAGCGCGTGGGGGCTATTGGACTCCCAGCCATCGATCTTGGCATTGCGCAGGTCATGAGTTTCAATAACGCCTATGTGAGAACGGTGGCGCCGGAAGAGCTTCTCGATCACGGACGAAGCGCGGCAGTGTGGGACACGATTGATTTCACACGTGCCGTTGCGAGTTCGCGAAGGGGTGAGGCCCGCTGGAGTGTCGGCAGCCAA
>JANOCZ010000466.1:0-9249 GCA_031412455.1 Hyphomicrobium sp.
ATTTTAGTGCCGATCGTGTTCTGGCTGCTCCTCAACGGTCAGATCCAAGCCGCCTTCCTGGCCTTCGTCGTGGCCGGTATTTCCGACGCCGTTGATGGTTTTCTCGCCAAGCGTTACGGCTGGGAGACGGAGCTTGGCGCCTACCTCGATCCGCTCGCCGACAAACTCTTGATCGTCTGTGTTTTTATCGCTCTGGGAGTAACCGGCCGTCTGCCGTCGTGGGTTGTGATCACCGTTGTCTCCAGAGACGTTCTGATTGTTATCGGTGTGCTGCTGTCATGGCTGCTGAACCATCCAACTCCGATGAAGCCGCTGGCCGTCAGCAAAATGAACACCGTCGCCCAAATTGTGCTGGCGGCCACCGTTCTGGCCGACGAGGCATTTCAATTGCGACTTGGCGGACCGATCAAGGTGTTGATTTGGCTGACGGCGGCCACGACGATTCTATCGCTTGTGGCTTATCTGCGCTCCTGGCTCCGCCATATGGCGCCGGTCGAGCCGGCGGGGTCGAATTC
The DNA here is from genome assembly GCA_031412455.1 of Hyphomicrobium sp. GTDB lineage: Bacteria > Pseudomonadota > Alphaproteobacteria > Rhizobiales > Hyphomicrobiaceae > Hyphomicrobium_B. The sequence goes on from JANOCZ010000466.1 coordinate 516, forward strand.
TACGTAACGGCCTGCTAGATAGGGCCCTGTCACGGCTGACGGGGGGGCTATCACTATGAAGTTCGAGCGGCACGCGCTGTTCTGGATCATCGTCGCGATCGTCTTCGCGGGCCTGCTCCATCTGCTGGCCCCGGTCCTGCTTCCGTTCGTCGTCGGCCTGACGCTGGCTTACTTCCTCAACCCCCTCGTGGACGGACTGAGCGCGCTTGGCATCCCGCGTTGGCTATCGGCGACAATAATCCTAATCGTGTCGATCTGCGCGCTGTTTGGCGGCTTGATCTTCATCGCGCCGATCTTGGCTGAACAGACCGACGGTTTGATCAAGGCGCTGCCGGGCGAACTCGCGCGCCTCAAGGCATTGGTCGAAAACTTCGCCCGCGAACGCCTCGGCAGCCGCTTCCCCGAAGCCGAGGCCGCACTGTCTCGCAGCCTGACAGGATTGCAGGAATCGCTTCCAGCCTTTGCAAGCAGCGTCGCCCGCGCGCTGTGGAGCCAAGGCACCGCCGCTTTCAATTTCTTCACGCTGATGTTGATCACGCCTCTGGTGTTTTTCTACGCGCTAGTCGATTGGCCAAAGATGATCGCCAAGATCGACAGTTGGCTGCCGCGTCCTCACGCGCCGCGTATTCGCGCCTTGGCGACCGAGATCGACAGCCGCGTATCTGCTTTCATTCGCGGTCAAGGCACCGTCTGTCTCGTGCTTGCCGCCTTTTATGCCATCGCCCTCAGTCTGCTTGGCGTGCGCTACGGACTGCTCATCGGGCTGCTCACAGGACTGTTGAGCTTCATCCCGTTTGCCGGCTGGGCGCTGGGCCTGATCACCGCAACTGCGCTGGCTGCGGTGCAATTCTGGCCGGATGTGGCAAGTATCCTGCTGGTGCCCGCCGTGTTCCTAGCCGGGCAGGCCATCGACGCGGCCATCCTCAGCCCGCAAATCGTCGGCTCAAAAATCGGCTTGCATCCGGTTTGGTTGATCTTCGCGCTGTTGACCTTCAGCTATTTGTTCGGCTTCCTCGGGCTCCTGGTCGCAGTGCCGGTCGCCGCCGCCCTGGCGGTCCTCGTGCGCTTCGCTCTGAGTTCATATTTGGACAGTCCCGTCTACCACGGCCACGATGTCACCAAAGCCTGAAGCGATTACAGACGGCATGATCGAATCACCGCAGCAGCTGGTCTTTGAGCTTCCCCATCGCCAGGCTCTCGGCCTTGAGGATTTTCTCGTCTCGCATTCAAATAATGCCGCCGTGGCCCTCGTCGATCGATGGCCGCATTGGCCGGTGGGCGCAGCGATCATTTCGGGGCCAGGCGGCTCAGGCAAAAGCCATTTGGCAAACGTCTGGCGCGTGAAATCGAATGCGGCCGTGGTTGCTGCGCGCGACCTCGCTGTCGCGAGTGTCCCGGAACTTGCTCCCCATGGCGCTCTGGTCGTCGAAGACATCGCAGCCATAGCCGACGAGCAAGCACTGTTTCATCTGTTGAACTTGGTACGCGAAGATCGCCTGGCGATGCTGTTGACGTCGGACCACGCGCCGGGAGACCTCGCCGTCCGCCTGCCGGACCTCATATCGCGATTAAAGGCGTTGCCATTCGCTGCCATCGAGCCGCCTGACGACGCGCTTCTTCGCGCCGTTTTGGTGAAACTCTTCGCCGACCGCCAATTGAGCGTCGATCCGCAGGTCATTGCTTATTTGCTGTTGCGTATGGAACGCTCGATGCAATCGGCCCGTCTTGTCGTCGCCGAGGTCGACCGGCAAGCCTTAACAATGAAACGAGGCGTGACCCGGGCCGTCGCCGCGGCAGCGCTGGAAAGCCTGGGCGTACGCGAACGCTAGAAGCATCGCGAAGCCCGGCACTTGGCTGAACGCGGTGTCATGCGTATGTTACTCAAACGATTGATCCCTTACGAATAGGGATGAGGAGAACCCGAAAATGAGCACCGCGCGCGTCAAAATTGGCGCTAAGCCGACCGATGCCGCTGTGCCTGTCGGCTCCGACCGGTTCTACAATCGTGAACTGTCCTGGCTGCAATTCAATCATCGCGTTTTGGAAGAGGCGAGCAATCGCAGCCACCCGCTGCTCGAACGCTTGCGGTTTCTGTCTATCTCAGCCTCCAACCTCGACGAATTTTATATGGTCCGCGCGGCCGGCATCTACGGCCAGATCACAGCCGGCGTCACGACGCTCGCCCAAGACGGCTCGACGCCGATGCAGCAACTCGCCGCCATCAATAAATTCGTCACCGGCCTTGTCAAAGACAAGCAAGCTGCGTGGACCGAATTAAAGGGCCAGTTGTCAGCAGCAGGCCTGCACGTCGTCAAGCCCGAGGAAGTCACCGACAGCGAACGCAAAGCGCTCGAGAAACTTTTCATGGATCACCTGTTTCCGATCCTGACCCCGATTGCCGCTGATCCGGCCCACCCGTTTCCTTTCATCCTGAACAAGGCCCTGACGATCGTCGTTGAGATGCAACGACGAACCGACGCCAAGGCGATGAACGGCTTGATACCAATTCCGGGCCAACTCGAACGCTTCATCCGCCTCAAAGGCGACGATGCTAACTCTCAAAACATTCGCTTCATTCAGCTTGAAGCGATGATCGGCATGTTCCTCTCCGAATTGTTCACGGGCTTTGATATCAAGAGCCAAGGTGCGTTCCGTCTCCTTCGCGACAGCGACATCGAATTGCAGGAGGAGGCCGAAGATCTCGTCCGCTCCTATGAAACCCAATTGAAGCGCCGGCGTCGCGGCAACGTCATTCGTCTCGAACTCGAAGCCCGGATGCCGGAACGTCTACGCAAGTTTGTGATCGAGGAACTCGAAGTCCGCGACGAAAGCGTGTTCGTCAAGGACGGCTTGCTGGCGCTTGCCGATATCGCTCAGCTGATCGTCGCCGACCGTCCCGACTTGCTTTTCAAGCCGTACACATCACGCTTCCCAGAGCGCATCCGTGAATTCAGCGGCGATTGCTTTGCCGCCGTTCGCAAGAAGGATATGGTCGTTCATCATCCCTATGAAAGCTTCGACGTCGTCGTCCAGTATCTGCGCCAAGCGGTCGCCGATCCAAACGTCATGGCCATCAAGTGGACGCTCTATCGCACCTCGCGCGACAGCCCGATCGTCCAAGCTTTGAAGGAAGCCGTCGAAGCCGGCAAATCGGTGACAGCCGTCGTCGAACTGAAGGCCCGCTTCGACGAAGCCGCCAACATTCGCTGGGCACGCGATCTTGAAAGCGCCGGCGTTCACGTCGTCTACGGTTTCACCGAGCTTAAGACCCACGCCAAGCTCGGCATCATCGTGCGCCGCGAGGGCACGGATTTGACGACCTACTGCCACATCGGCACCGGCAACTATCATCCACAGACGGCGCGCGTTTATACTGATCTGTCGTTGTTCACGACCGATCCCGATATCGCTCGCGACGTCACCCGCATTTTGAATTTCGTCACCGGTTACGGCGAGCCAGCCGAACTGGAATGTATGGCGGCAAGCCCGCACGGTATCCGCAATCGCATCATGTCCCACATCGCCGAGGAGATCGCGCACGCTAAAGCTGGCCGCAGCGGTGCAATTTGGATGAAGATGAATTCTCTGGTCGATTCGCAGATCATATCGGCGCTTTACGACGCGAGTTCGGCCGGTGTCCAAATTGATCTCGTCGTCCGTGGCGTATGCTGCTTGCGACCAGGCATTCCGGGCCTGTCGGATAACATCCGCGTCAAAAGTATCATTGGCCGCTTTCTCGAGCACGCCCGGATCTATTGCTTTGGCAACGGCGACGGCTTGCCCAATCCACAGGCCGCAGTTTACATCAGCTCTGCCGATATGATGCCGCGCAACCTCGATCGTCGCGTCGAGGCGATGCTTCCGGTCAAAAACCCGACGGTCAAGGAACAGGTTCTCAACCAGATCATGGTCGCCAACATGAAAGACAATCAGCAGAGTTGGCGCATTAACGGCGATGGCACGTCGACGCGCATCCAGCCGGCTCCCGGCGAAGAGCCTTTCAATGCCCATCAGTATTTTATGATCAACCCATCGCTATCGGGCCGCGGGCAGTCGCTCAAAGAAAATTTCCCGCCGCGCTTTGGTCAGGCTACATGATTTCTCCGTTTCATGAATTTTCAGCATGATGGCGGAGAACGATTTGTGAGCCGCCTCAAAGAACTCCTTGGAACCGAGCGCGGCCTGTCCGATCTCGAACCTATCGCCGTGATCGACATCGGCTCGAATTCCGTCCGCCTTGTCGTCTACGAGGGTGCCGTCCGCGCGCCGACCCCGGTCTTCAACGAGAAGGTGCTGTGCGGGCTTGGCCGCTCCGTCGCCACAACCGGCAGCCTCGCGCCCGACGCGATGAAGCGCGCCATCGACGCGTTGACGCGCTTCAAAACGATCGCTCACGTACTCGGTATAAAAAACGTCTCAGCCATCGCCACGGCTGCCGTACGTGAAGCGAAAAACGGCGCCGAATTTTTGCGCCTGGGCGAAGCGGCGGCCGGCTGCCGCATTGAAGTTCTGTCCGGCGAAAAAGAAGCTCGCTACGCGGCCCAGGGCATCATGATGGGCTTCCTCGAAGCCGATGGCATTGCCGGCGACCTTGGCGGCGGCAGTCTTGAATTGATCGATCTGGCCAAAGGCAAACTCCACGACGCCACGACCTTGCCGCTGGGTGGCCTGCGCCTGATCGATGTAACCGATAACAAGCTCGAAAAGGCCTTGGACCTGATCGACGAGGCCATCGCTGGCGTACCGTGGCTAAAGCAGGGGCAGGGCCGCACGTTTTACGCCGTGGGGGGAACTTGGCGAACCGTTGCCAAGCTGCACATGGAAGCGTCAAACTATCCGCTCCGCGTCATGCAGGGCTATGCGATTGAGCCGCGCGAAGCCGCCACGTTCGCCGAAATGCTGCGTAGATCGAAAAAGCCGCAAGGGATTGGTGGGATGTCGAAGGTCGCGCGCGCCCGCCGCGAAGTCTTGCCCTTCGGCGCTCTTGTTCTCGAGCGTCTGCTGCGCCAGCTCCAACCGAGCGAAGTTGTTTTCTCCGTGTTCGGCATCCGCGAGGGCCTGATTTACGGGCTGCTCCCAGCCCACGAGCGCGCGCGTGATCCGTTACTCTGTTTCTGCCAGGATTTCGCCAGCTTGCGCTCCCGCTCGCTAGAGCATGCCTATGAGCTGTGCCGCTGGACCGACAAGATTTTTGAGCATCCCGATCTGGCTGAAACCGCAGACGAACGCCGCCTGCGCCATGCCGCGTGTCTTCTGTCGGACGTCGGCTGGCGCGCCCATCCCGACTACCGCGGCGAGCAGAGCTTGAATATGGTCGCCTATGCAGGCCTCGGCGGCGTCGATCACAGCGGCCGCATCTTCCTCGCCCTCTCGACGCTGTACCGCCACGAATTCGACGCCGACGGCGACCAATTCTCCGACCGCCTCCGCAGCCTTATCCCAAAGCGCTTGCAAAAACGCGCGCGCATCGTCGGCGCGGCGGTCAGAACAGCGCACATGCTCTCGATCGGTATGGCGGGCGTCATTGAGGACACTACCTTGTCCTATAAGGATGATACGCTGCAGCTGACGATCCCGCGAACTTATGCAGGTCTTGACGGCGAGCGCCTCCGCCGTCGGTTCGACCAATTGGCGGCGCTGGTCGGCAAAACCGCCTCGCTCAATATTGCCAGGTAAGTGCTGTTTTCCAGCCCCTCTGGCGTCGCGATTTAAGATTAGGAGCACACGAACGTTGAACTCGACCGGAGCTTGAATTAAATCGCATCCCATGTCTGACAATCTCTACGACGTCCTCGGCGTCACGCGTCGCGCCACCGACGATGAAATTCGCACCGCTTTTCGTAAGCTGGCGAAAGAGCATCACCCTGACGTTAATTCGGGAAACAAGACGTCGGCGGAGAAATTTAAGAAGATTTCGGCCGCCAATGAGATTTTGAGCGACCCCGAGCGCCGCCGCCAGTACGACGCTGGCGAGATTGACGCCCGGGGCGAAGCCCGCGGCCCGCAGTATCGCCATCGCGCGGCTCCTCGCGCACGCCCAGGTGCCGCCAACAACGCTGGCGCCTTTGAGGACATGGGTTTCACTGATATATTCTCAGACGTCTTCGGCCGCGCCGGATCGGCCAACTTTGGCGCAGCGTCGCGGGCCGGTGGACGCGGTTTTGCACAACGCGGCCAGGACTTGCGCTATTCGCTCGAAGTCGATTTCGTCGAAGCGATCCTCGGCGCTAAAAAACGCGTCACGCTACCCGACGGTGGTACTCTCGATCTGACAGTGCCTGAAGGCGTGACCGACGGCCAGGTGCTCCGCCTGAAAGGTCGCGGCGCACAAGGACCGGTCGGGGCTGAACCAGGCGACGCGCTGGTCGAGATCAGGATCAAGCCGCACGCTCAGTTCAAGCGTTCAGGCGACGACATTCTGGTTGAGGTGCCGATCACGATCGACGAGGCTGTACTTGGCGGCAAGATCGAAGTGCCAACCGTCGCCGGCCGCGTTCAACTGACGATCCCCAAAGGCTCGAGTTCAGGCAAAACGTTCCGCCTGAAAGGTAAGGGCGTTCGCACCAGGGCCGGCGGCAACGGCGACGAACTCGTCACCGTCCGCATTGTTCTGCCCGACACGATAGACGATACGCTTTCCTATTTTCTATCCGAGTGGCGCCAGAAAAACGGCTACGAAGTTCGCGGAAAGTGACGCGCCGCGTCATCCAAATCGCGCGCTAAGCTCGGTTGAGCTGTTGCACTTCCCGCCCATTCCGATGGCCAGCCGCACCCTTGGATAGCTGCGTATTGAACGCGCGCATAGCCTCGACCATCGTCAACATATGGCCGCGCTCGATCTCCCAAACCTCGCAGTCGGGCACGTCGCGCCGCAGCGCTTGGCGAAATCTCTGCCGCCGCGCATCCGGGACGAACTGATCGCTACCAGAAATGACGAACCGGCTGGCGGGCGAGATACCGCTTAAATTATCGATCGGGTTGAGCCCGCTAAGCGCGGCGGTGAAATCTACAATGTGGTAACCCTTCGCCTCAGCCTTGGCGCGTATCTTCGCGCAGGCCGGGCTCTCCCATATCGTCAACTCGCCTCGATCTCCTGAGGCAACCGAATAAAGTTCGCACCCAACGAGATTTGCGACGCGTGTTGCGGGCGCCGTTCCCGTGCTCAGACCCGCGACCACCGCGCGCGAGCCCAAGCCCGTGTCACCGATAAGGGCTAGCGCATCATCGACGAGCAGCCGTATCGCTGCAGCACACAGGTGCGGCTCTGAACTGACAATCGCGTTGGGCAGCACGTAGCATGCCAAATATTGCGATGGCACTAAGCGGAACCGTTGCGCCAATGCAAATGGCGTCCGCCACGGCAGAAAGCAGATGACGTGCGACGTCTGATCGCCGTCATGCCGCTCGAACGCGAGATCAACGTCATCGCCGTCTCGCCCGAACTTTAAAAGAACATCATCGAGCATCTAAAACCTCCGGCAAAAGGTCTATTGGATGTAATTCGAACAAATATCCCGCAGCCCGACACTCAGAACGCGGTGAATGTACGGTTGTTCCGTCCCGGGCCGCCGCGCGGGGAATCGCAGGTGAGTTTCGGGCGTTTTTTCTCGGCAAATGGCCGCGACCGGCGGAGGGCCTAAACCCGGGCCGCCATCTTGGGCGAAGGAACCACGCGCACCTCGCCCTTGACGAGCGTCAGGGCGAGTTCGCCTCTCTTCAAGCGCAACGCATCCTCGCCGAACATTTTCCGCCGCCAACCGCCGAGTGCTGGAATATCGGGCTCGTCTTCTGTGGCGAGTAATTCGAGAGCATCGCCGTCGGCAATCATGCGCGGCGCGACCCTGTGCTCCGCAGCTGCCGATTTGAGCAAAACCTTCAGGAGTTCGAGCGTCGCCCCAGCCTCGGCCGACAGTTGATCGTTCCGCTCGAGCTTGGGCAGACTGCGGGCATCGCGCGCCAACCCGGCCTTCACGGCCTCGATGATTTCACGCGCCCGCGCCGAACGTCCAAAGCCATCCGACAGCGTCCGCAGCTGACCGAGTGCTTCCGCCGTCATCGGCATCTGATTGGCGATGTCATACAGCGCATCGTCACGAAGAATGCGCCCGCGCGGTACGTCCTGCGCTTGCGCGAGCCGCTCACGCCACGTCGCCAGCTCCACCAGCACACCAAGCGATTTCCGGCTCTTCACACGCAGCTTTAACCTTTGCCACGCCTTGTCGGGATCGGTGTCGTACGTCTCCGGATTGGTCAGCGTCGCCATCTCTTCCGCGAGCCACTCGGTCCGCCCGCTCGCCTCGAGATCGGCTTTGAGCGCCAGATACACGTCACGCAGATGCGTCACGTCGCCAAGCGCATACACGAGCTGCTTTTCCGACAGCGGCCGGCGGCTCCAGTCCGTAAATCGCGACGACTTGTCGATATCCGCGCCGTTGATCCGCTTGACGAGGTTGACGTAGCTGACGCTCTCGCCGAAGCCGCAAACCATTGCCGCAACTTGTGTGTCGAAAACCGGCGCCGGCACAACGCCGCCCGTCTTTGTAAAGACGATCTCAATATCCTGACGCGCCGCGTGGAATACTTTGACGACGCGCGGATTGGCCATCAATTCGTAGAACGGCGCCAAATCCATCCCCAGCTCTAGCGGGTCGACAACGGACTAGGTCACAGGCCCCGAGAGCTGTATATGACAGTGCTGCTGCCTTATCGTTGATTCGAGCAAAAACTCAGTATC
>JANOCZ010000467.1:0-1576 GCA_031412455.1 Hyphomicrobium sp.
CCCGACACGAGCACGCGCACGAGACGGAAACCCAGATCCTCGAGCACCGGCTCGGCAACGGTCGCGATCTCGGCGGCAAGCCCCGTCTCGAGCGCAAAGCGCACAGTCGAAACGCGATCAGGCGTCTCGGACGATGCAGCCGTCGCGGGCTGTGATGTGTTGTCGGCAGTCATTAGCTTAGGTGCAACCTTGCAAAGTTCGTCCGGAGCAGGCCCCGGCGGGTCCACTCGAAGTGTCGGCTATTATTTATTGGGATGCTGGGGAGATACGCGCTTTTGCCCAAAAGTGCAAGGGGCGAGGCCGGCCGCTTTGCAGATGATCGTTAAATTCGCTCGAAGCGGAAATAATAACGCCGCCGGCCTTCGCGCTCGGCCTTGGCTTCATAACGCGTCTCGGGCCAATCGCTAGGCCGTACACGCCAGTCCGCCGGCCCTTTCGCGAGCCACCGAAACCTCGGTTCACCCTCAAACGCTTCGAGTAATGATCGCGCATAATCTCCGATATCGGTTCCGATCCGCAGTTGCGCGCGAGGTTGCAGCACCCGCGCCAGCATGCTCAGCAGATGAGCATTGATCAGCCGTCGCTTCTGCTGTTTGCGCTTGGGCCACGGATCGGGAAACAAAATGAACGCACGCGCGACCGACGCCTCAGGCAGCCAGCGCAGCACGTCGCGCGCATCACCGACATGCAGGCGGATATTGGCAATGCGGTCGCGTTCGATCTGATCGAGAACCTTGACGGCGCCATCCTCGAACGGTTCACAGCCAATGAGTGTGACGCTGGAATTTTCCCGCGCCTGCCAAAGCAGATGCTCGCCACCGCCAAAACCGATCTCGAGCCACAGCTCGCGCGCTGGCCCGTCCGCTGCACCGAAAAGTTCATCCGCTGGCACAGCAAGATCAACGGCGACTTTCGGCAGCACGTCACGCAGCAACGCCTCCTGCCGAGGGCTACGCTTTCGTCCTCGCCGCCGCCCATACGACCGCAATTCCAAGTCTTGCTGATCGCCGGTCATGATGCTTCACCGCCGATAATGCGACCGGCAGCGTGAACGCACATCCGCGCTGTGACCGTCGCGACGATTACGAAACCGCCTTGCCGATTGTCGCGGCAAGATCGGTCTTCTCCCACGAGAACCCGCCGTCTTTTTCAGCTGGACGCCCGAAATGACCGTAGGCCGCGGTGCGCGCGTAGATCGGTTTGTTGAGATCGAGATGCGTACGAATCCCGCGCGGCGTGAGATCCATGACTTGCCCCAGCGCCTTCTCGATCACCGCCTCGTCGACCTTGCCCGTGCCGTGCGTGTCAACATAGATCGACAGTGGTTTGGCGACGCCAATCGCGTACGACAACTGGATTGTGCACCGATCCGCAATCCCCGACGCAACGACGTTCTTCGCCAAATAGCGCGCCGCATAAGCCGCCGAGCGATCGACCTTCGTTGAATCTTTGCCGGAGAACGCGCCGCCGCCATGAGGTGCCGCACCACCATATGTGTCCACAATGATCTTGCGCCCCGTCAGGCCGCAGTCGCCGTCTGGTCCGCCGATATAGAATTTCCCGGTTGGGTTGATAT
>JANOCZ010000468.1:0-5838 GCA_031412455.1 Hyphomicrobium sp.
CTCAAGACGACACTGCGGACGCCTTGGTCCCACCTGAAAAAATGGAGCTTGGCGACCGGCCTGCCGGTGTTGCCTCCCCCAGCCGCGTTGATCGAACTCGTCGTGTTGTTTGCAGCGATGGGCCTGATCGACTTGGCATTCCCGTCCGTCGGTTTTCTTAATCTCGAACCAAGTCCATTTTGGCTACCAATACTACTGCTGAGCTTGCAGTATGGAACCGTAGCCGGCGTTCTTGCCGCGTCTGCAGCCACTAGTGTTTACGTTTTTAATGGCGTCGCAGAACAGGCAGTCGGCGAGAATTTTTTCTCCTACCTGCTGCGGATCTGGGCGCTGCCCATTCTGTGGATCGGCGTCGCACTCGTCTTGGGTCAGTTCCGCCTGCGGCAGATCGCGTTGAAGCACGACGCCCGGCTGAAATTGCAACAGCGTGACGATGAGGCGACACGGCTAGCCGGGTACGCGCGCGAACTCGAGGATCGCTGTCATCGCCTCGAAAGGCAGCTGACGACCGGGACCGCCATCAGCGCCAAACCGGTCCTCGATGCGCTGGCCGAATTCGCAGCCGGCAGTCGCGAGGTCGGTACGGCGCTCGACACGTTGACGAAAACGATCTGGCCGGGAACCCAAGCCTCGCTGCTGACGGCTGACCCGCATCGCTGCGTGGTCATTGCCAAAAGCGGCTGGCCCGAAACGGCATCGTGGGCGACCGAGATTCCAGCGAGCCATCCGCTGTACCGCGCCGTGATCGGCGAGCGCCGTGCGCTGAGTATTCTCAACACGGGCGACGAAAACAGTCTGGCTGGACATGGCGTCGCCGCGCACCCTGTTCTCTCATCGAGCAGCGATCGTGTGATCGGAATGCTCAAGATAGAAGCGATGGACCCGGACTATCTCGAACGCGCAACGATCAACCATCTCCGCTTGCTGTCACGACTGTTCGCGTTGCGCATTGCTGAAGCGCAAAATTCCGACGCGGGCACGGGCTTGCCTCCCGCAAAAATCTCCGCCCGGCGTCTCCCAGCCCGGAGTCCAGCTGTGGCGCCGGCAACCGAGGCGTCGGCACCCGCATCACCAACGCAGGTGTCAACGGTCGCCGCTGAGGGCGCGCGCCGAAAAATCCATCCTCTGCGCTCGAGCTGAGCGCTGATAATGAATCCGCTGCAAAAAACCTCGGTGGCACCGAAATCCGCGCAACAGATCCCGAGCCTGTCGGGTCGCGAGGCTTTTGCGGCCGCCTTCGCGGTCGCGGCCGAAGGACTAGTCGGCCTCGCCGCACTAACGGCGGACGGCCCGTTGCTATGGCCGGTCGTGCTGCATTTCGTCGTCACGGCGATTACCGCCGCGATCCTCTTTGTCGGCCGCCAAAGTGCGTATGACCCGACCGTCTCGTCGCTGATCGTACTTGTGATCCTCGTCTCCGGGCCGGTCGGCGCGCTAGCGTCCCTCGTGGCACTGGCATTTCTTGATCACGCCGGTGCCGGTCCCGATGTCCTCGAGGCGTGGTATACTCGGCTTGCAGGCTCCGCACACTCAGACCCGCCAACCGAACTTTCCGACCGCGTGATCGCCGGCCGCGTCATGGCTTCGAAGGCGCCGCCGCCGGTCTCTTATGAAGAAGTCATTGCGAGCGGCACCCTCGGTCAGTGCCAGGCGGCCCTAGGCCTTATGGCGCGGCGCTTCCACACCGATTACACGCCAGCACTTGAAGCTGCATTGCGAAGCCGGGAACCGGTTGTGCGCGTCCAAGCGGCAGCCGTTGTCTCGCGCGTGCGCATGAATCTGAAATCGCGGATTAAGCAACTCACGTCGCCGCGCGCCCGAACATCTGCTCAACGCGTGGCCGCCGCCGCCGAACTGGCTAGGCTGTCGGGCTGTGCGTTCGTCGACCGCGCTGATGCCGCCCGGTGCCGCGAGGCCGCCGCCGATGCACTGGGCGTCGCACTTGCAACAAGCCGGGACGTCCATGCTCAGGCAGCCCAGGCCAATCGCGAAACGGCGCGCGTCATCGAACGCCATTTGCTGTCGAACGCCCGGCATCGTGATTTCAGAGTTTCACGCCGCATCCATACGCTCGTCGTTGATCGCCGCTTGCGATTGCGGCTGACTGCAAGACAGGCGGCACCGTGATGTCCGAGAGAAGCCGCGTGCTGCCAGCCAGCGCCAGCGAGGAGACGGACGTCTGCATCATAGTCGAGGGCTGCTACCCCTATGTCTCAGGCGGCGTATCGGCGTGGATCGACTGGCTCATCAGGTCGCAACCGAAGACGCGTTTCTCCGTCGTGGCCTTGTGGCCGCGCCCTATGAAAACGCCGCCGCGCTACGCGCATCCGCCTAATCTTGTCTATCTCGATCATCTCTACTTGCAGCAGTTTGGCGCGGCTCCAGGCAGCGCTGGCCTGCCCTCAGCCGAGATTGAATCTGCAGGCCAAGCACTGACCGCGTTTCTGACGCAAGGCGGCACGGTCGAGTTGCAAAATGTGATGAAGGAAATTTCGCATCTCAAAAAACATCAGAGCCTGAGCCGCCTGTTCAATTCTCCGGCAGCCTGGCAACTCGCGCAGGACATGTACCGCCGCGAAATGCCCAACGGGTCGTTTCTTCACTACTTCTGGGCGTGGCGCGCGCTGCTCGGCGGCTTGCTGTCGATCCTCGAATTTCCGCTTCCCAAGGCCCGCGTCTATCACACGATTTCGACGGGTTATGCGGGGCTCTTGGCCGCGCGCGCCCGCATCCAATCGGGACGCCCCGCGCTGCTGACTGAGCACGGCATTTATACGAACGAGCGCCGCATCGAATTGCTGATGGCCGATTGGGTCATCGATACGATCGACAAGGGACACGGGCTCGATGATCCGCGGATCGACCTGCGCGACATGTGGATCCGCGCGTTCGAAGCCTATGCGCGCACGTGCTACGAAACCGCAACCGACATCGTCAGCCTCTACAGCGATAATCAGCGGCCGCAGAAAATGCTGGGAGCGAGCAGCGAGAAGCTGCGCGTCATAGCGAATGGCATCGATCTTGAACGCTTCAAAGGTATCGCCCGAGCATCGCCAACGCAGCGTCCAACGATGGCTCTGGTCGGGCGGGTCGTGCCGATCAAAGACGTTAAGACTTATATCGAAGCCGCCAATCTCCTCAAAGCGACCGTTCCCGATCTTCGCGCCTGGGTCATGGGCCCGACCGACGAAGACCCTGAATATTATGCCGAGTGCCGCGCCCTGGTCGCGGATTTAGCTCTTGAGGACACGGTGATTTTCACCGGTCCCGTGAATGTCGTGGACTACCTGGGGCAGGTCCACGTCATGGTGCTGACGTCGCTGAGCGAAAGCCAGCCGCTCGTGATCCTCGAAGCGGGCGCGGCGGGCATACCGTTCGTCTCGACGGACGTCGGCTCATGCCGGGAGATCATTGACGGGCCGCCTGACGAGCGGCCGCACCTCGGGCAGGGCGGCACGGTCACGCATTTGGCGGACGCCGGCGAGATTGCCGCTGCCGCGCACGATCTGCTGACCGACCATGACAAGCGACGCAAAGCGGGAGACGCACTACGAACCCGCGTCGCCGCGCATTATACCTCGCAGAAAGCCTCCGCCGCCTACAGCGAGCTTTACGCGCGCTTGACCTCAGCCGAGTCAGTCGGCGCCCCACAGTTAGAGCGAGGATGACATGGCGGGTATCGGATTTGCGCTGCGCGCGCTGACCCGCAACGAAACGCTGTCGTCGGTGGTCGCCGCATCGGCGCAAGCAGCCATCATTGCAGCCGGCCCCTGGCTTTTTACAATTGCCAGTTTGACGGCGATTACCGCAACCTCGGGTCCTGCAGGCGGTCACGCCGTGCTCGAAACATTCCGTGCCGTCATCATCTACGCCTTCGCCACGTCACTGACGCTCGCGGCCCCGGTGACGATCGTGGCGACGCGCCTGTTGGCCGACCAGCTGTGGCAACGCCGAACCGATCGCATCCGCCCGCTGCTTGTCGCAGCGATGGCGCTGGCGGTCGCAGCCGTCGCCACGGGCGTAGGTCTGATCGTTGTGTATTTCGCAGTGCCGTTCGCCCTCGCGGTATCGCTGATGATGGTCGCCTCGATCGTCGCCATGATTTGGGTAGCGGTCGCGTTTTGCGGCGCGGTGCGCGACTACAATGGAATCACGTTGTCGTTTCTGTTGGGCCTCGTGATCTCCATCGCCGCCTCGACCGCAGCGGCGTTGCTGGGATGGGGTGCAGCGGGCATGGTCTGGGGCTTCGCGCTTGGCCTGACGATCACTCTGTTCGGCCTGTCGTTTCGGGTCTTAGCAACGTTCCCTCAATCAGCCTCGACGGCCGTTGCGGAATTCAAGGTCCTTCTTGCAGGCGCGAGACCTTACGCGTTACTGGCGGCTGGAGCGTTATTCGGCACGGCCGGCATCTGGGTTGATAAGTGGGTATTCTGGTTTTCGCCGGAAGGCCAAGCCGTCAAAGGCGGTCTGATCCACGCGCCGCTCTACGACAGCGCCATGTTCATCGCCTCACTCGTCATCATACCGGCGCTCGCTCAATTCGTGATCAAACTCGAGACGGATTTTTTCGACCGCTATCAGAACTACTACGGCACGATTAAAGATCACGGCACGATCGATCAGATCGAGCGCGCGCGCAGCCGCTTGCAAACGCTGTCGTTTGAAAGCCTCGCGCTGATCGTGGTAGCCCACGCGGCCATCGCCACGGTTATGATCTTGGCGGCTCCAGCGATCGTCGAGAGCTTGAACCTGCAGTTCCGCCAGATCGCGATTTTGCGATACGGAGCGCTTGGCGCCGTCTTCCAGTTCATTTTCATCGCCGCCACGTCGATGATCGTCTTCTTCGACCGCCGCGGCCTCTACTGCGCCCTGCAGCTCTTGTTCCTCATCCTCAACTGCAGCCTAACGGCGGTATCGATCAGCTACGGAGAAGACTACTACGGCGTCGGCTATTTCTGCGCAGCCTTCATCTCAGCCGCGATCGCTCTCGCCGCGGCTGAAAGCACGTTTAACCGGCTGAATTATCTGACGTTCGTTGGCAACAATCCCTCAATCACCGGCCCGCGGCGGTCGCTCACCGCATGGACACGTGAAACGCTAGCGCAGGTGAGACGCTAGGCTTAGCCAAGAGTTACGGCTGGCCCATCGGCGCTGGTGTCGATGCCGACGGCGCGGATATGGGAGTAAGCGGCGACAGCATCCCTAACATTCGGTCGGTAATGTGCAGCACGAAGCGCTCGCGCGCAGCTACCCTCTGCGCCTGCAAGATAGCCTCAGCGGTCTTTGCATACTCGAGCACGAATATTTTCAAACCGGCCCGTCTCGCCCGCCGCAGATTTCGCAAAGTGTCGTCGATCATTTGCGTTGGGTTAGCCGCTTCCGAATTATCGAAGCCAAACAGAAAATCCTCCTTGGCCAGCCCATCGAGCCTGGCCAGCAGCGGTTTTGACTTCGCGAGCTCCTCGGCATTCTGCATGACGACGAGAAAATTCGGATTGATGCGGTGGGCATGATCAGCCAAGCGCCCGACGAAGCCGATCATCTGATCCTCGGCATTTGCGGTGGCGACAATGGCGTCCTGATACGCATCGACCCTGTCGAGGTAGACTCCATCGAAACCAGCCGCCGCGATGCGGTCGAGCATGCTGAAGGGCGTGCCGAACATCACGGCCTGCCAATCGGGATCGCCAAAATCGACGAGGTAGTTACGCGGCCAGTTCGGGTTCTCCTCGCGCAGCCATTTGGGCTTGGTTTCAGCAAAATACCAAGCGGACTGCCAGTAGTTGCGGTAGCTCTCGGCTTCCCCGATGGACAGATACGCGAGTACGATACGGCGCG
>JANOCZ010000469.1:0-3445 GCA_031412455.1 Hyphomicrobium sp.
TTGATATCAGCCGCAACGCTTAGCCCCACCGCGTTTGCGGATCAACCTGCGGCCTCGCCGGGCATGAGCCACTTTTCGCGCAGCGTGACAAGTTCTTCGGCCGTGCTGGGATGCAGCGCCATCGTCTGATCGAAATCGGCCTTGCGCGCTTTCAGCCGTAGAGCGATCGCGGCCATCTGCACAATTTCAGCGGCATCGGGACCCAGAACATGCACGCCGAGCACAATGTCGTTACGAGCATCAACGACGAGCTTCATCATTGTCCGCTCGTCACGTCCAGCGAGTACGGCTTTCATGGGCCGGAATGAAACTTTGTAAATGTCTATTTGACCGCTTGGCGACTTCGAGCGCGCATCAGCTTCACATAAGCCCACGGTGCCAATTTCTGGGGTTGAAAACACCGCCGTCGGGATCGTTTCATAGTCGAGCGGATACGGCACCTTGCCGAACACGCGGTCTGCAAACGAATGGCCCTCGCGGATTGCGACGGGGGTAAGGCTCACGCGATTTGTAACATCGCCCACGGCATAGATGTGGTCGACGTTGGTCTGGCTTTGGGCATTGACCCTGACTTCGCCAAACATCCCGGTTTCGACGCCGGCGTCCGCGAGGCCTAGTCCGCCTGTGTTCGGCGAGCGCCCGATGGCGAACATGATTTGGTCGGCCTCAATAGCAGTTCCACCCTTCAGCATGCCGCGCAGGCCACTGTCGGTCCGCTCAATCGAGGCAAACACGTCGTTATTGATGATTTTTACGCCGCGCGCGGTCATCGCCGAGGTCAGCCCATTGCGCAAATCCTCATCGAAGCCGCGTAGGATCTTCTCACCTCGATAAAGCAGCGTGACGTCTGAGCCGAGCCCGTTAAAGATCGACGCGAATTCGACTGCGATATAGCCGCCACCCGCGACGATGATGCGCTTTGGCAATTCCTTGAGATCAAATGCTTCATTCGACGTAATGACGTGCTCAATGCCGGGCACACTTGCGTCTTGATTAGGCTTGCCCCCCGTTGCGATCAGGATCTTGGCGGCTGTTACGGTTTGGCCCGACTTCGTAAGCCGCACGGAGTTGGGTCCATCGAATTGAGCGCGCTGCTCAAACGTTGTCACGCCAGCGCGCGCAAGGGTGCCACGGTAGGCCGCTTCGAGCCGCAACAGCTCACGGTCCTTTGCGGCAATCAACGCTGGCCAATTAAAATCGGGATCGTCAACCGACCATCCAAATCCGCGCGCGTCGTTGAATTCGTCAGCGAACCGACTGGCATAAACCAGAAGCTTCTTGGGCACGCAACCGCGGATGACGCAGGTCCCGCCGAAACGATATTCTTCGGCAATCGCGACTTTCGCGCCGTGGCTGGCGGCAATCCGCGCCGCACGGACGCCGCCCGATCCCGCGCCGATAACGAACAGGTCGTAGTCGAAGCTCGTCATTTAAGGGCGGTCTCTTTAAACGTCCACGCTGAAGTCGGGGTCTTCATTTGAGAGCACTTCGATGCCTTCTGGGCCCGCGATAATGCCGATGTCCGCGATCCCAAGGAAGAGGCCATTTTCGACGACGCCGGGAATGAGTTTCAGGGCATCATCCAAGCCCTCAGGGTCGTCGATCGCGCCGAAAGCGCAATCAAATATGTAGTTGCCGTTGTCGGTCACAAACGGTTTTCCACCGGGCGACTGCCGCAAGGTGATCGCTCCTTCGCAACCGGCGTCGGCGGCAAGACTCTCGATCATGTCGCGGGTTGCGTTGGCACCAAATTGCACGACCTCAATGGGTAATGGGAAGGCGCCTAGCGTCTCGACGCGCTTTGTGTGATCGGCGATTATGATCACGCGTTCGGATGCAACAGCGACGATTTTTTCGCGCAACAAGGCTCCGCCGCCGCCCTTCATCAACCGCAGTTCGCTGTCCAGTTCGTCCGCGCCGTCGATCGTCACATCGAGAAACGGTGTGTCATCCAGCGTCGACAATTTAATGCCTAAAGCTTGGGCCTGCGCGCGGGTTGCCTCCGATGTCGGGACACACACGACGTCGAGACCGCCCTTCACCTTCGCACCGAGCATTGCAACGAAGTGAGTCGCCGTCGAACCGGTTCCCAGGCCGATTTTCATGCCGGGTTCGACGTATTGCATGGCCCGCTCGGCAGCCTGCCGCTTCCATTCGTCAGCGCTCATAATCGGCCCTCTCTTGAAAAGTTTCTCTGCAACACGATTGCACCGTAAAAAATGGCGGCCGTGCGCGATTGGGTAGGTCGTGGACATAGCTATTCAGCCTAGACAAGATGCACGCTTCTGCGCCCGTGACAGAGGGGCGCGTGGCGAGCTTGGCATTCTTGGGCCAGTAACATCTTATGCACGGCTGGACCCTCGTTTTCGACCTTGATGGCACGCTTGTCGATACGGCGCCTGACTTGGCGGCGGCAACCAATCACGTCATGTCGCGACTGGGCCTGGCACCCGTCGATGAACGCGAGATCCGGCCGTTCGTCGGCCACGGCGCTTTGGCCATGATCGCTGAGGCTGCTGCTGCCCATGGCCGGCACCTGCGGCAGCCTGAACTCGACGAATTATTCGGCGTATTCATCGCTCATTACGGGGCGAACCTTTCCGTCAACAGCCGCCCTTATGAGGGTGTGCTCACCGCACTTAACGCGTGCCGCGATCGCGGTGCCACGTTGGCTGTGTGCACGAATAAAATGGAAGTCCATGCCCGGGCGCTTCTCGACGATCTAAACATGACGAGTTTTTTTACCGCCATTACGGGCCGCGACACACTCGATGTCTGTAAACCCGACCCCCGCCATCTGACCGGCACCATTGCGCTTGCGAGCGGCGATCCTGCGCTGGCCGTCATGATCGGCGACAGCGAAACAGATGTCCTTACCGCTCAGGCAGCCGGCATTCCAATCATCGCGGTTGATTTTGGGTATAGCCCCGCCCCGGTCGCAACGTACCGGCCCGATGCTCTGATAAGCCACTACCGCGACCTTCAAGCGGCCGCCGAAAAATTGATGCTTACCTTCAATAGCTGAGAACTTTGCTCTCGCCGCTCATAATCTCTTCGATGAAGTGCGCTGCGCCGACGACACCCGCGCACTCGGGGATCAGGTCCTCCTTGTGCATTTCGAACAAGTCGAGCCCGGGCGAACAACAAAAGAATTTGACCCCGGCTTGGTGCGCGTCCTTGATGAAATCATAGACGCTGCGCGCATCGCCAGGCTTAATCATGAGTTTTGCTGCGACACCCTTCTTCATGAGTTTAGCGGCGGTCGCGGTGCAAATCACCTCGACTTCGTAGGACATGGCTGCGGCCACCGAGGCCTGGAAGATCGGCGCGCCGAGTTCCTCGGGGTTGCGCGGATCGGTATTGGCCATGATGATTATCAGCTTTTTCGACACGAGTGCCTCGCTTTGACCCGATCGATTGTACTGCGCTGCTGCCCTCTTCAGCA
>JANOCZ010000470.1:0-2419 GCA_031412455.1 Hyphomicrobium sp.
GGGGTTTAGGCCCAGGCTAGAAGTTCAGCCCAAACGCCTTAGTTAGGCATAAGAACGGTATCGATTACGTGGATCACGCCATTCGATTGGTTGACATCGGCGATCGTGATTTTTGCCTTATCGCCCTTGGAATCAACAACGACCCAACCGCCATTTTCGCCCATCACGGTGATCGTACCGCCGGCAACAGTCTTCAGCTCGACCTTGCCATTGCTGGCCTTGGCTTTTGCGGCAAGATCTTCAGCCGACAGCTTTCCGGCAACGACGTGGTACGTCAGAATGCCCGACAACTTTGACTTGTTCTCAGCTTTGAGAAGCGTCGGCACAGTTTCCTTGGGCAGCTTTGCGAAGGCATCGTTGGTCGGCGCAAAGACCGTGAACGGACCCTTACCCGACAGCGTGTCGACGAGGTCAGCAGCCTTCACAGCGGCGACAAGCGTCGTGTGATCCTTCGAGTTGACAGCGTTCTGAACGATATTCTTCGACGGGAACATTTCTGCACCGCCGACCATCACGGTCTTCTCATCCATCTTTGCGAGCGATGGCGTGGCCACGACACCGAGTGTGAGCGCGAGCGCGAGCGCGGAAGCACCAAACATTGACGCTCTAATAGTCTTGGACATGTAAGTCTCCAGTTGTTTCTTCGCTCTCTTGGAGCGTGCTGGAGATACGTAAATGCGAAAATTCAGGTTTCAATTTTTCGGTCACGAATTATTGACCGGGATCATGAAATCCGTCTGGAACCTTTAGGACGAACCTTAGAAGTCCGAGGCCTCGATCATTTTGCCGGCAAACAGCACATCTCCGGTCGGGGCGCCGGTGGGTGATCCACCTTCTGGCTCAAGCGTGACGGCGTAGGTCGAGCCCTCGATTACGTCGCTCTTGTACGATGCGAGGGTCGAACCTTTGGTTGGTGAAACGTCATCAACGATGCCGAGCGACTTCGGCTTGCCCAAGCTGTCATGAATGATCCACAGCTCGAAGCTTTTTCCAGGTTCGCGCTTCGCCGCGACGGGTCGCACGGTCATCACGCGATCATCGACATTCACCGACACGAGGAATGCGGGCGACGTCGCGTCTTTCTGCAAAACGGCAACCAGATTTTTGGTCTTCGGTTTAGGCGCGAACTGCATTGCCCCGACCGTCAGAATGAGACCCGCGGCAACGGCAGACAACGCAAGCGTTGCGGTGCGCCAGCGATTGAGGCGGCGCGTGAGATCGACAACCTGGCTATTACCGCTGTGATCAAGAGCTGCAGCCCTAATCCGCTGAAGAATTTTGGCGAATGTCGCAGCCGGCGGTGCAACCTCTGTCACGCCGTGCGTGATCGGCGCCAGACGCGCTTCCCACGCGACGATGGCACGATCGAGCGCTGCTTCCCGCTGACGGCGAGCCGACACCGAGGCGCGCTCGTCCGCGTCCAATGTGCCAAGCACATATTCCGCAGCTAAGCCATCGATGTCGTCGACTTCATTCATGGGGAACTTAGGCATCCTTTGAGTTGCGCAAGCGACCGGCGAATCCAAGTTTTGATCGTATTCACCGGTTGCCCAAATTTTTGCGAGAGTTCGTCGCGACTGCACCCGTCACAATAAGCCATTACGACCATCTGCCGCTTCGTGTCGTCGAGCTTGTTCAAACATTCGGCAAGGCGCTGCCCGTCCTGTCCTCGCATGACCGCCGCCAAGGCGTTTTCACCGTCTGCTGGAACGTCCAGCAGTTCGGGGTGATCTTCGATCGACTCCGGCCGTTTACGCCGCACTTCGTCCAGCGCACGATTGCGCGCGATTGTGGCCATCCACGTGATGGGGGAAGCAATTTTCGGATCGAAGTCGCTCGCGCGATCCCAGATCTTTACATACACTTCTTGCAAAATCTCATCAGCGATGTCCCGACGTCGAGAGATACGCAGAATGATTCCAAAGAGTTTCGCCGATGTCGCGCGATATAAACCGGCGAACGCATCGGTATCTCGTTTTGCCACCCGCACCATGAGTGCGCTGAGTTCCTGGGCCGGTGTCATGCCGATTGAAGACTACCTCTTTCGCCGTCGCGGCTGCTCTATAGCGCGCCATTTAACGCGGCGCTAGCCATTCGCCGCAATCCGGGTCGACCACGCTAACCATATCGCGACTGCGAAGAGGGAAGCTGCCAGCCAGCGCTTCAGGTGAGCCACAGCGGCCGCGTCGCCAAGCTTATGGCGCACGGTCGCCGCGACACTGACAATGCACACGTGGATGAGTGTCGCGATGCCCACGTAGGCAAAGCTGAGCGCGAGCGTCTGCTGCAATAAATTCCGGGTCGAATCGAGGAATGCGGGCAGCACGGCAATGAAGAAGACTGCAGCCTTGGGATTGAGGATATTCGTGACAATTCCCCTGCGAAAATACTCCAATCCGTTGCCAGCCGAAGGACCGTC
>JANOCZ010000471.1:0-14987 GCA_031412455.1 Hyphomicrobium sp.
GCCGAAGCATCCCGACCCTTATCGCCCTCTCTGTCCTAACCGTCGCCCTCTACGTCTTCCAAGGCGGACTCGAAGTCGTCCGCGGCCAGATCTTCGTTCGCTTGGCAAGCCGTCTCGATCGCAAACTCGCCGCCAAAGCCCACGACGCCGTCATGCGACTGCCACTCCACGGCGGCTCGCGCGCCGAAGCCCTACAACCGATGCGCGACGTCGACACCGTCCGCACTTTCCTCGCTGGCGCCGGCCCGATCGCCATCTTCGACATGCCGTGGATGCCCCTCTACATCGGCTTTGTTTTCCTCCTCCACCCCTACCTAGGCATTGTCACGCTAGGCGGCGTGATCATCATGCTCATCCTGACGCTGACCAGCGAACGCATGCTGAAGAAGCCGAGCGTACAGGCCAATCAGGCCGCAACCGAGCGGCTCGGACTTGCCCAATCGTGTGAGCGCAATGCCGAAGTGCTGCGCGCAATGGGCTTTGGCCACAACATGATGAGCCGCTTCATCACCGTCAATGACCGCCACCTGAAAGCGCAGGAACAACTGAGCGACGTCGGCGGCGGACTGTCGACGGCGTCGAAAGTGTTCCGCATGTTGTTGCAGTCGGCCCTGCTCGGCTTTGGCGCCTATCTAACGATCAATGGCCAAATGTCGGCCGGTGCGATCATCGCCGTCTCGATTGCCGCCGCGCGGGCCTTGGCGCCGATCGAAATTGCTATCGCCAATTGGAAGGGCTTCGTCGCCTCGCGTCAGTCGGCCGAGCGCTTAAATACGGTCTTCGCGACGCTCGCCGATCAGCCAGAGCCGCTCGACCTGCCCAAGCCCACCAATCTCTTGTCGCTTGAAGCGTTGACCGTCTCCATTCCAGGGTCGCAGCGGATCGTCCTCAACGCCATCACGTTCGACGTCAAGGCTGGCCAGGCGTTGGCGATCATCGGCCCGAGTGCTGCCGGCAAATCGACTCTCGCCCGCGCGATCGTCGGCATTTGGCCGCCGTTGCGCGGCAGCGTCCGGCTCGACGGCGCAACGCTCGACCGTTGGGCGGTCGAAAAACTCGGCCATCACTTGGGCTACATGCCGCAAGAAGTCGATCTGTTCGAAGGCACGATCACCGAGAACATTTCGCGCTTCGCCGACGACCCATCGAGCGCCGATATTATCGCCGCCGCCCGCGCCGCCGACGTGCACGAGATGATCCTGCGGCTTCCCAACGGCTATGAAACCCGTATCGGCGATCGCGGAACGACGCTGTCGGCGGGTCAACGCCAACGCATTGGCCTCGCCCGCGCCCTCTACCGCGACCCGTTCCTGGTCGTGCTGGACGAGCCCAACTCCAATCTCGACGCCGACGGCGACACGGCTTTGCTTCGCTCTATCGAAGCGGTCAAAGCCCGCGGCGGCATCGCCATCGTCGTCGCCCATCGCCCGAGCGTCTTGCAGGCAGTCGACCTCGTCGCTGTCGTCGGCAATGGCCAATTGACGGCCTTCGGCCCGCGCGACGAAGTCATTCGCAAAGCCACCAAAGCCGCGGCTCCAGCCGCAGCCGTTGGCCCGCACCTCGTAACCGTTGACAGCGCCGGCTGATAGCTGGATGCTCGACTGACACTAAAGGACCACGCCCTATGGCCGCGCAACAGCCCGTACGCGATGAGCGCCCAATCCTTGAACCGCAAATCAAACGACGGCTGTTCGTCGGCTTGTTGTTGACAACAGCCCTGGCCGGCGGCTTGGGCGGCTGGAGCGCCATGGCCTCGATCGCCAGCGCCCTCGTCGCTCCAGGTATCGTCGTCGTCGAAGGCTCCGACAAAAAAGTACAGCACCCGACCGGCGGCGTGATCGGCGCCATCCTTGTCAAAAATGGGGATGCCGTAAAGGACGGCGACATCATCCTGCAACTCGATCCGACGCAGGCTCGCGCCTCCTTGGGCGTCATCACGTCTGAACAGACCCAGCTCGAGGCGCGCCAGGTCCGCCTGCGTGCCGAACGCGACGGCGCAACAAACATTACTTTCCCGAACACCTTCACGGACGGCCCCGCAGACATCCGCGCCATCGCCGAGAGCGAGCGCCGCCTGTTCGATGCCCGCCGCGCCTCGACCGCCGGCCAGAAATCGCAGCTCAATGAACGCATCGGCCAGCTTCGCAAAGAGATCGAGGGCCTCAAAGCGCAGCATCTAGCCAAAGGCACCGAAGTCAATTTGATGACCGACGAGTTTGCCCGCGTCGACGACATGCGCCAGCGCAATCTCGTGCCGGTGACGCGCGCCCTGACGTCCGAGCGCGACCTGACGCGCCTCAAGGGTGAGCACGGCATGCTGATATCCAGCATCGCCAGAGCCGAAGGCCAGATCAGCGAGATCGGCGTGCAAATTTTGTCGCTCGACCAAACGATGCTGACCGAATGCATGAAGGAACTGCGCGAAGTCGAAACCCGGCTCGGAGAATTGAGCGAGCGTCGCCTAGCTGCGCAAGATCAGCTCAACCGCATCGACATCCGCGCGCCACGCGCCGGCATCATCCACGACTTGCAGGTCCACACCATCGGCGGCGTGATTAGCCCAGCCGAAACCCTGATGACGATCGTGCCGAGCGACGCCAAACTCGCGATCGAAATCCGCCTAGCGCCGACCGATCGCGATCAAATCCATATCGGCCAGAAAGCCAATTTGCGCTTTTCGGCCTTTAATCAGCGCACCACCCCTGAATTCATCGGCGAAGTGACCAGTATCGCCGCCGAATTAACTAAAGAGCCGCAAACCGGCATATCGTACTATACTGCGCATATCAACGTCTCCGAAGCCGATCGCGAAGCCACGCTGAACCTGAAATTAGTACCGGGAATGCCGGTCGAAACTTTCATGGAAACCGGCAACCGCACGGCCCTGAGCTATCTGATGAAGCCGTTCAGCGATCAGATCGCGCGCGCCTTCAAAGAAGAATGACGCGCTGAACACTTTTCAACATTTCAGCTTTCGACAACGCGCCAATCGGATGGCCGCGGCCAATGCAATTGAGCCCAGGTGATTGCAAAAAATTTGCACTCCGAATTTAACATTATTTTCACAGACTGTATTGGCACCGTCGCTTTTGCGCGCTAAGCTGATTAAATAATTAGTGGGTTCGATCTTTTTTTGCGTTGGCGTGAATGGCGGCATTATCGCAGAGAGCGCTTCACCTTTCTGGTGCGGCACTAGCGAAATCGGCGACGGCTAACCCGTCGATCCCGGCTCGGCAATTCGAGCGGCGCATGTTCACCGATGGGATCTTATCTCTTCCCGACGGCGAACGGCTCCCCTACTGGGGCTTTGAAGATCCACTTGCCAAACCTGCCGCAAAGTCGATGCTCGCACCGCTGATCCGGATGCGCGAAGGTGAAACCGCGCAGGTCCATCTCGACATGAACGGGGACATGAGCGGGAATGGTCGCGCTTCGAGCGAATGCGGCAGCGCATCCGCTGGCAACCACATCTATCAATGGCGTCCGCGCGCCGCCGGCACCTGGCTTTACCAAAACCATATCAGCACGCCGCGTGAGTTCGAAATGGGCTTGTATGGCTTGCTCGTCGTCGATCCAGACGATAACGGAACGGGCCGCAATCTCGCGTTCAAAAACGGTCCAGCCTACGACGTCGAACAGATGTGGGTTCTGGATGACATCGATCCAGCTTGGCATCAGCCCAATGACGCACCGATATCGTCGGCCGCGGAAATGCCGTTTAACCCGAAATATTTCATCATCAACGGCGTGCCAAATACTGAGGCGCTCGCGCATCGCGATGTCGCTGTGCACGCCAAGCCGGGCCAAAAACTCTTGATCCGGCTGCTCAATGCCAGTTTCTCGGTGCTAAAAATAAGCTTTGAGAATTTGATCGGCGACATCGTTTCTGTCGATGGCACGGCGATCGACACGGCAGCCTGCCCTTGGACGTCGTGGATCCCCGTGACGCCGGATCGCCCCGTGGTCATGGCGACGGGCTCGCGCCACGACCTCTTGATCGATCTCGATCCGGCCAAAAATCCTAACCTGACGAGAAACCCGAGTGGGACCGGCAATGTCCACAAGGTGACGTTCGAATTTCTGGATTTGCAGCGCCGGGGCCTTCGTAATGGCTCGGCCTCAAATCCACTCCACGTCGGGCGCATCACGACGACCATTACCGTGGCCTGAAACTTGTATTCGCAAAGCCATGATGCGGTGGGCATCGTCAATCGACAGTTTGAGTAGCGGGAATACATGACGACGGACGCCATCTCCAAATTGCGGGCACGCTGGCGCGACGTCGATTTGGCGAGCCAATTCGCGATGACCGCCGCCGCCGTCATCGCGATCGCCATGGCGATCCTGGCCTCGTGGATGACCGGCCGCATCGAGCATGGCGTCGTGGCGCACGCGGCAACCAGCGCCGCTCTCCACATGGACGTCTTCATCGAACCGCATCTGCAGGAGTTAGCCACTCAGCAGAGCATGAGCGACGCCTCCAAAAAGGCCCTGAATAACCTGCGAGCCTTCACTAAGAACGGGCAGTCCGTCGTTGCTGTCTCGATTTGGGATCGCCACGCCAATTTGATCTACTCGACGGACGCGTCGGCGTCCGCGAAAGCATCGGGGGCACACGCTCAGCTGATTAAAAAGTCGTGGACCGGCGAAGTCCAAAGCGCTTTTGAGCCAATGTTTGAACCATCCGGCCGCGCCAGCCGTCAAAGCAGCGAGCGCATGTTGAAAGTGTTCGCGCCGATGCACGTCTCGACCAGCAACGAGCTCTTGGCGGTCGCCGAGCTCGATGCCGCGAGCCCAGCCCTCGCTCAAGATCTCCGCAGCGCACGTCTGGAGACGACAGGGCTCGTCGGCTTCTTGTCCCTGGCAATGGCAGCATCGCTGTTTGGCATCGTCCGCCGCGGCAGCCGCCTCATCGACGACCAGCGCCGCAGTCTCGAAGATCGGGTCAGCGAACTGACGGCGCTGCTGAGCGAGAACGCGCAGCTCCAGTCCCGCATCGTCCAAATCAATCATCGCGCCACCGAGAATAACGACAAGGCTCTACGCCGCGTCGGCGCCGAACTGCACGACGGCGCCGTCCAGTTGATCGCCCTGTCGCTCCTGCGCCTCGAAACGCTCCGCCTGCCCGGCCTTGAGGCTGTGGAGCGCCGTAATTACAGCGACTTGGACGCCATCGAAAACGCCCTGCGGGACGCTTTGCAGGAAATCCGCAGCCTCTGCTCGGGGCTGGCGTTGCCCAATCTTGAGAAGGCGTCCGTCGCCCGGGTCATTGATTATGCGATTATGAACCACGAGCGCCGCTCCAAAACCGAGGTGCAGCGCGAGATCAGCGAGTCCCTCCCCCCGACTGCGCCGCCCCTGGTCTTGATGTGCATCTATCGCTTCATCCAGGAAGGCTTGACGAACGCTGTGCGCCACGCTGACGGGCACGGCCAAGCCGTCGCCATCGCCTACGATGGTCAGCGCCTGCAGGTAACGGTCAGCGATGACGGCCCCGGGATGACCGCGGGCGACCTCGATCCCGGCCGCTTCGCGTCGGGCCATGGCCTGGGTCTCGCGGGACTGAAGGATCGCGTGGAGACCATCGGCGGCCGGTTTACCATCTCTTCAGCTGAGGGTGAAGGCACGAAGTTAACAGCTGACATCGACATGGGGACCATGATGCCAACGACGCCCGGTTCTGATATCGTTTTGCAATGACCCAACCTAATTCCTTGAATCCCCATCGTCTGCGCATCGCCATCGTCGACGACCATCCACTGTTCCGCGACGGCGTAATCGTCACGCTCACCACCGATCCGACGATCGAACTGGTGGGACAGGGATCGACGGCCGAGCAAGCGATTCAGATCGCTCAGGACATTCTTCCAGATGTGCTGTTGCTGGACATCAGTCTTCCCGGCGGCGGCATCGAAGCGACGCGCGAAATCGCCCGGCTGTTTCCCTACATCAAAGTGATCATGCTGACCGCGTCCGAAAACGAGGAGCATGTGTCGAGCGCGCTGGAAGCCGGTGCCCGCGGCTATATCCTGAAAGGCATCGGCGCTGCCGAACTGATCCGCACCGTGCACGCGGTCCACGGCGGCGAAAGCTACGTGTCTCCGCAACTGGCAGCCCGCCTCCTGAATACGATGCGCACGCGCCCACCCGCGCCCGCCCAGGAAGACCCGCTTCCATCCCTGACCCGTCGCGAGGAACAGATTTTGGATGCCGTCGCCAACGGCCGCACCAACAAGGAAGTCGCCAAGCAGCTGAACATCAGCGAGAAGACGGTGAAGCATTACATGACGAACATCATGCACAAGCTTCAGGTCCGCAATCGCGTCGAAGCAGCGTTGATGGCTAAAAAGAAAACACTGACCTGAAGCAATGACGATCCGCTGGCGTTAAACTTCGACCGGGCGGGCCGTTAGATCGTCCAACAGCGTTTGCTCGTGCAGCTTGTGCAGGATGTTCGTCAAAAACGCGCCGACGGTGCTTGTACTGAGACCGGTGCTGCCGGCGATCTCCTCGATCGAAAACCCCTGACCATAGCGGCTGAGGATCTGTTCCTCGCGCGGCGAGATGGCAAGCCACGGTTCACCGTCGTCGCTCCAGGGCGTCGCCAGATACTGCGGCGAGACGATCCGGCGCGCGAGAGCCGGAGAAAACAGCGAGCGCCCATGGGCGATGTCTTTGAGATCTGCGATCAGCTGACGGAGCGGCTGACCCTTAGTAAAAAAACCAAAGGCACCGGCCGAGTAAGCGGCGCTGACCAGATGTTCGCTATCGTCCGACGATAACACCACAACGGCGACGCGCGGCGCCGTCAGATAAAGCTGGCGCACGGCGTCGAGCCCGTAGCCTGGCATCTGCAGATCGCACAGCATGAGATCGGGTAGCACGTCATAGCCGCAAGCAGCGGCATCGCCCGCGGTCCCGCCTGATGCCACGACCTCGAACGATCCCTCAGCCGTCAAGGCGCGCACCAGCGTTTCGCGCATAAGCTCGTGGTCATCGAAAATTGCAACGCGAATAGGACTTGCCATTGAAAACACGTGATCGGCCAGATTATCGGGGTCCAGCAATTTGGCGGCGCAAACGCCACTCTCGACCCCGCTCACGATCGCCATTCCATAAAAATGATTTGATCCGAACCCACCTCAACCGAACGAAGTTTAGCTGATTATCGTTCCACCCGCGAGATGGACCTTTTGCACAACAGTTCGTTCTCCCCCACCAGACGTTAGTCCGATACAAAAGGAAAATACAACTTTGAAGGATTAATGGGCCTGTGCGTCAGCGCTGCTTGAGCGCCATTTCCCGGCGTTTGTTCTGGCGCACCGCTTTAAGCGGCCGCAACACCGCGCCCGCGAGCATATCGGTTTGCAGCCAACCCTGCAGATAGCCAGCGGCACGCACGGCCGCATCTGTGGGATCGTTAAACGTCGCGACCATCTCGCACAACGCCTCAAAGGGTTTGCCAGCGCCGGCTTCCGTCCACATCATGGCTTCTTCGTCACCCATCATGCGCACCATCGGCACCCCGGCGTGCCGCCAGACGATCAGCCGCTGCACTGTGCCCTCATCCAAAGGCGGAGCTTCCTCGCTGCCGTCTTTCATGGCGGTCCACAGCGCCAGTACATCGCAGCGCAACATGAGCATCGTCGCCGAGGGGTGTGGCGCGAACGTCAGCCTCCCCCACGCGTCGGCTGGGTACTGGCCAAGATCAGCAATCGACAGGGCGGCATCATCGGCAGCGTCGAACGCGTCGGCCAGCGCTTTCTCGAGCAGTGCCATGTCTGCAAATTCTACCCGCTCGCGATAGCGCGCGTCGGTCGCCAAAAATTCTGGCAGCTTGGCGCCGAACCAGCGCGCGTTTTGCGACTTCGAAGGGTGCGCGGCGATGTAGGCGTGCGCCACCTCGTGGAATAGGTCATCGCCGAGATAGGTGTGCAGCACCTCGTAGTCGTTCGCCAGAATTTCGGCGAGCCGGCCGCTGTAGCCGTTTTTATAAACGCTAAACAGCGTGTCCTTCGTCGTCATCGAGTTATCAAGCAGCATCTCGAGCACTCGCTCGTCGCCGGTCAGGATGGCCTGCTGGAACAGCGACTGCGTCTCAGCGAGCGTAAGCCGCGCTGGCAAAGCCTCAGCTTTGACTTTGCCTCCAGCACCTGTCCGGGTCTTTACTTTCCTGGTCGGCTGATCGCTCATCGAACGGCAAGTTCCGGCAACATCTCAACAGCAATCCGGCGCGCCTCATCGAGTTCGCTGACAAGCTCGGCGAGCGGCGGAATATGATCGTCCCGCTCGATGATCGTCGAGACGCGGCCAAACCGTTTAACGGCGGCGCGATAGAGTTCCCACACTTCCGGCGGCACGAGTGCATCGTGCGTGTCGATAATGTGGGTCATGTTGTGTTCGTGACCGGCCAGATGAAACTGCACGACGCGATCGGCCGGCGTGGCATTGATGAATTCAAGCGCGTCCCAATCATGATTGAAGGCGCTCACGAACACGTTGTTCACGTCGAAGATCAACCAGCAACCGGTCCGCTGAGTCATCTCGGCGATGAAATCCCATTCGGTCATCTCGGAGTGCCCGAACTGGACATAGGTCGAAACATTTTCGAGCGCGATCGGCCGCTTGAGGTAATCCTGCACGTACTGCACGCGCGATACCACGTGATCGAGTGCCTCGCGCGTGTAGGGAATCGGCAACAGGTCATGCAGATTGACGCCGTGAACGCCGGTCCAGCACAAATGGTCGGAAACGAACTTCGGCTCCGTGCGATCAGCCAGCGACTTCAGCCCGGCGAGATAAGTCTCGTCGAACGGCGTTGTCGAAGCGATCGACAGCGACACGCCGTGCATCACGATTGGATAGCGCTCGCGGATGCGGTCGAGTATCCGCAGCGGCTGCCCGCCCGGTATCATGTAGTTTTCGGAAATGACTTCGAACCAGTCGACAGCTGGATTGCCGTTTAAAATATCTTCGTAATGCTGCGGCCTGAGGCCAAGCCCAAAGCCCAGATAGGGGGGCTTATCAGATGGTGATGGATGTTCAACGGAACGCTTTCGCACAGCCCCACCAGATTTTGCATTCGCTGAGACGGGCATACTTAAACTCCTTCGCGGCGGGCTGACCCGCCGGCGCGTCATCCGCGACCGATAAGGCAACAGTGAGCGCCGCGATAATGTTCGTCAAGAAAATGCGGCCCCAGCGACTGAAAGCCAGGGCCGCATCAAAAAAGCTTTACTTCTTCGGCATTTCAAACTTCGCGCCTTCGACCTTGGCGCAGTCTGCAGCGGTGGTTTCGCTGAAACCGGTGCCCTTGCAAGCGTTCTGGCCCTTACAGGCGTTCTTTGCGGTCTTGCACGCGCTCGTGCCTTTGCAGGCATTGGCGCCCATGCAATGACCCTTGGCATCAGCAGCCGCATCGGCGGCCGGAGCAGCAACGGTTCCAGCCAGCATGAGCATAGCGGCAAGCGACGCAATCGATGCGCCCGATTTAATGGTGACGTTCATGATAAAGTTCCTCCAAATAGTTTCATCCGATGCGAGCCAAAGTCAGACAAAATTTGCGCTCAAACTCGCCCGCAAACATGCCTGCTATTTTTGTCAGTAATCAGCCCACGTCAGCAGTTACGAAACGGTGCTGCGTCATGTTTCAAAAAATTCACTTTAATTATTGGCTCGGGCCGCTACGGGGTTGCCCCGGAGAGTTAACGCCTTGCAGTGCTTGGACATAAGCCCTGGGTGTTTTTTTTATCTCGGCGCTCAGAAAATCGACTAAAGCGGCGTCTCGCGGGCCATAAGTCCCCGGAACGAGGTTCAAATTAACTTCCCTGCCCTAACCCGTTGAGGCATTGTCTCCCTGAAGCGTCGGCATCGATTGAGGCTGGCGGCCAGTCATTCGATCATTTGGCGAGGAACCGCCTTGAAGTCACGACGACGATATGCGTTTCGCTTCGCCTATGGACTGCTGTTCTTGAGCTTCGCGGCGTGTGACAGGCCAGAGTCGCAGGAAGCTGCGACCGAAAAAACGAGCGTTCCACCCGCCGTGGCGCAAACGGTCGAACTCAAAGCCGCAAGCGCCAGCCGCGAGGTAACCGGCGTCGCGACAGTCCTCAGCGCCGACACCCTGCTGCAGATCGACGCCGACATTCGCAACTCGAAAATTTCAGGCACCTACAGCGGCGCCACGGCCGATCGCTTCAAAGCGACGAAGTCACTGTCACGCCAGACAATTGAAAACGTCGAACGCCAAGCAGCTCTCGACGCGACGCAACAGAAGCTACTTGAAAGCCGCCTCCGCCAGACGTGGGGCGACGACGCGCCGTTTCTCGATCCCTCGCGCCGCGAAAAATTGATCGCCGCTTTGAGTTCGGGATCGAAGGCAATCGTGCGCATGGATTTTCCCGAGACCGCGAGCGACACGCCGCGCAACGTCCGCGTATCGCCGCTGTCGAGCGGCAACCCGATCACCGTCGCGACCCTGTGGGCCGCACCGTCCGGCAACTTGGCGATGCCCGGAGCCTCATACTTTGGCTTGATCGACGCTGGCCCCGGCCTGCGCCCCGGCGATCGCGCGCGGCTGTCGGCCGATACATCGAGCGAATCCTCCGGCGTCATCATCCCCGATGCGGCGATCGTCGTCTACGCTGGCCAATCGTGGTGCTATATCGCAACCGCCGATAAAACGTTCGAACGCCGGCCGGTCCCGCTCGATCATGCGGTGGCAGGCGGCTATCTCGTCGCGACGGGTTTTGCGCCCGGCACCCGCGTCGTTATCCGCGGCGCGTCCTTGTTGTTGTCGCGCGAAGCCGAACCTGAAGACGACGACGACAACGACAGCGACAGCGACAGCAAGAAGCCGGCACCGGACAAATCCGGCAATGATGCAGACGACAAACCGGGCGCGGCAAAGATTCCTCAGACTTCGGAAAAATCCGAAACTTTGGATAAGAGCGAAGACCCGCTGGCCGTCACGGCATCCAAACGCGCCGCAAAGTCCGCCGAAAAATCTCGCGACAAAGACCAGGACTAGCACCGGTCATGAACGCACTCATTCGCTGGTCCATACGTTATCGCGGTCTCGTTGCCGCCTTGTCCGTCATCTGGCTTGTCGCCGGCGTGATCCTGGCGATGCGCGCGCCGCTCGACGTATTCCCAGAGTTCGTGCCCCCGCAGGTGACGATCCAGACCGAAGCGCCGGGCCTCGCACCTGAACAGGTCGAACAGATCGTCACCCGGCAGGTGGAATCTGCCGTGATCGGCGCACCGGGCATCGCGACGTCGCGCTCGGAATCGGCCTACGGACTTTCGGTCGTCCTAATCACCTTTGATGAGTCCGCCGACCCCTATGCTGCTCGCCAAGGAATTTCCGAACGGCTCTCAACTCTGACAGGCAAACTTCCAGCCGGCGTCGGCACCCCCAAGTTGACACCGCTGACGTCGAGCACGATGGACGTGCTCAAGATCGGCTTGCTGTCAGATACCGTCGATGCGTTCACGATGCGCGACATCGCCGATTGGACGATCAAGCCGCGCCTGCTCGCCGTCCCCGGTATCGCCCGCGTAACCGTCTACGGCGGCGAGATCCGCCAAATCCACATCCAGCCAAAAATCGACCGCTTGACCGCGCTCGGACTGACGACGACCGACGTGATCCGCGCCGCGCGTGAAGCCGTGGCGCTACGCGGTGCCGGCATCATCGAGACGAATTCGCAGCGCATCACGATCGAGACACCGCCGCCCGAGCCCGACACGCAGGCCATCGGCGCGACGCTGCTAACCATTCAAAATGACCGCCCAATCAAACTCAGCGACGTGGCAACAGTGACGTTCGCCCCCGCGGTCAAGGTCGGCGACGCAACGATCCAGGGCCGGCCGGGCGTGCTGGTCACGATCTCAGGTCAATTCGGCGCCAACACGCTGGACGCAACGCAAGCGACCGAAGCAGCCCTCGCCGAATTGACACCCGCCTTGAAACAGCGCGGCATCGAGGTCTATCCGACGATCCACCGTCCGGCGACCTTTGTCGTCCGCGCGCTTAGTAACTTACAAGCCGCGCTGTTGTTGGGCTCAGCCTTGATCCTCGCCGTGCTCTACGCATTTTTGCGCAGCACGACGGCGGCACTGATCTCGTTCTTGGCAATCCCGCTGTCACTGCTCGCAGCCGTCGTGATCCTCGCGCAGTTTGGCCAATCACTGAACACGATGACGCTCGGCGGCTTCGCTTTGGCGCTCGGCGTCCTCGTCGACGACGCGATCATCGACATCGAGAATATCACGCGACGCTTGCGCTTAGCCAATGCGGCTGGCATCGCCGATCATTTGGGCATCGTCGAAGAGGCATCCGTCGAAATTCGCGGCTCGATGCTCTATGGCACGCTGGCCGTCATCTTCCTGTTCTTGCCGATCCTGTTTGCCGGCGGCGTGCAAGGTCGCTTCATCGGCCCGATGGCGTTGACGTTCATCATCGCCGTGTTGGCCTCGATGCTGGTGGCCTTGACCGTCACGCCGGCCTTGTGCGCAATGTTTCTCAAAGCTCACGGCCAAACTGAAGAACCCAAGTTGCTCGACTATCTCAAACGCGCGCAGGCGTGGATCTTAGACCGCGTGCGCCGCTTCTGGTGGACGACGGTCACACTCCTGGGCGCTGCAGCTCTCACTGCCGCCTCGGCACTTCCCTATTTGCACAGTGAACTGATCCCGCAATTTCGCGAAGGCCACTTCGTACTGCAAGCCTCGATGGCGACCGCCGGCACGAGCATGGAAGACGTCGTGACCGTCGGCGAACGCATCACAGCCGCGCTGCTCAAACTGCCGTTCATCGACACCGTCGCCCACCAAATCGGCCGCGCCGAATTAGGTGAAGATACCTGGAGCCCCGACCGCAGCGAATTCCATATTGAACTGACGCCAGTGCACACCGAAAGCGAAGAGGACGCTCAGGAGCTCATCCGCAAGACACTCGACGATTTTCCTGAGGTGCGCACCGAAACCATGACTTTCCTCGGCGATCGGATTTCGGAAAGTCTGTCGGGCGAGACCGCGCAAGTCGTGATCAACGTGCTCGGCAACGATCTGGCAGCGATCGAGAAAGCCGCAGCCGATATCCAGACATCTATCGCGCCGATCCCCGGCGTCACCGATCTGCGCATGCCCAAAACGGCGATGGTGCCGACGGTGTCGGTCAAACTCGATACCGCCGCGCTGTCTCTGTACGGCCTGTCGCCGCAAGACGCGCTGGATAGCCTGCAAACCGCGTTCGCTGGCACGACCGTCGGCCAGACCTATGCTGGCGCGACGACCGTCGACGTTGTCGTCATCTTGCCCGCAGCCGAGCGCAATCGCCTGAGCGAATTGAACACGCTGATGATCGGCAACACGACGACCCGCGTCCTGTTGAAGAACGTCGCATCTATTCGTATCGCTGAAGGCCGCTCCAACATTCAGCACGAAGGCGCCCAGCGCCGCGTCGGCGTGACATTCAACGGCACCAAGGATCATTCGCTCCGTGACGTCGTGGATAACGCTCGCGCAGCTGTCGCCAAACTCGAATTACCCAAAGATGTCTATGTCTCGTTCGCGGGCCAGGCCGAAGCGGAGCGCGCCGGCCAGATCCGCTTGGCGGCGCTGACCGGGCTCGCGATCATGCTCGTCGTCGCCGCATTGACGATGGCTTTCCGCCGCAAGGGGCTCGCCGCCCTCGTGCTGATTAACTTGCCGTTCTGCCTGATCGGCTCGATCGCCGCGATCGTTGCCACCGGCATCGGCCTGACGTTGGGCAGCCTCGTCGGCCTCGTCACGGTATTCGGCATCGGCGCGCGCAACTCGGTCATGATGATGGCCCACGTCGAACATCTGGTCGATGCCGAAGGCCAGCCGTTGACCGCCGAGACAGTTCGCGCCGCCGCGGCCGAACGGCTGGTCCCTGTGTTCCTGACGGCCTTGATGGCGGCTCTCGGCCTCGTGCCGCTGGCGCTTGGCCTTGGCAGTCCTGGCCACGAAATTGAAGCCCCGATGGCGATTGCCGTCCTGGGCGGATTGACGACGGCGACGATCCTGAACCTCGGCGTGCTACCCGAAACCCTGATCCGTCTCGGCCGCTACCTGGGCATTCCAATCGCCTCCCCCGCAGGCGACGCACCAGTATCAGCGCCCGCAGCCCCCGCAGCCGAAAGCGGAAAAACGGCTTAAAGCCGTGAAAATCATGGACTTAGGAAAGATTGGGTGGGCACCCCCGCCAGCCATCCAAAAGATAGCGAAATACGTTATACTAACGTTATGTAACGTTTGCGCGCGGCGGACGAATATCACGAATAAGTATCAATTCGCTCCCGTGCTCGGCACACCCTATCGACGAGGCAATCGATGACCCTTATCACTACGATTTCGAAGTCAGCCAAACTGATCGCTGGCGTTCTCTTAGCAGCGACCCTCGCCGGTCCAGTCTCGGCCGAGGAAAATGCGATTTGGGATGGCTTGCGCAAGGACGTCTTCGGCGGTCGCGAGATTGCTGATGCGACGGGCATGATTACGCTCGACGCGCCGATCCGCGCCGAGGATGCAGCCGTCG
Source organism: Hyphomicrobium sp. (assembly GCA_031412455.1). GTDB lineage: Bacteria > Pseudomonadota > Alphaproteobacteria > Rhizobiales > Hyphomicrobiaceae > Hyphomicrobium_B. The sequence goes on from JANOCZ010000471.1 coordinate 14,567, forward strand.
TTCCGCTGACCGTTAAAATGCCAGCGGCCTTCGCCGCCAACGTCACTAAACTGACGCTGATCGTCGACAAAAATCCCTCGCCCGTCGTCGGCGCATTCGCCTTCGGCCCCGCCGCCGGTAAGGGCGAGCGCATGATCTCGACGCGCATTCGTATGGATCAATACTCCGACGTCCGTGCCATTGCTGAGACGACCGATGGCAAGCTCTACATGATCTCGCGTTTCGTCAAAGCCTCGGGCGGCTGCTCGGCACCGGCCAGCAAGGACGCTGAGGAAGCCGCCAAGTCGATCGGCAAGATGCAGATCAAGACTGCCATTGGCAAAAATGCCGAGGGCCTCGGCCAGGAAGGCCAGATCATGGTCAAGCATCCCAACACGACGGGCATGCAGATGGACCAGCTGACCGGGCTCTATGCCCCAGC
>JANOCZ010000472.1:0-1753 GCA_031412455.1 Hyphomicrobium sp.
CGAGGGCTCTGTAGTTTCTGAAACTACGATTGTTAGGCGCAGCGACGCTCAACTTTTCTATCTGATGCGTATTTATAAACAGCTTTCTCAGCTTCCAGATAACGACTCAAATGAGAATTCTACCAGCTCGCAACTCACAGAAGCTGCTTTGAGATTGGGTTCGGATAGTCGGTGAGCACGCGTAGCCCGGATCAATCAAAGCGATGAAATGTAGGTCGGGTTAGCGGCGTACTGCACTCGCCGCGTAACCCGACAACCTCAGCAAAGAATTGTTGCAAGACGGCGCATGACGCTTCGCTCAAGTGCAGGGAGCAAAGCTTATGCGCCCTACAGTCCGCACGCCCGCCCGCCCGCCCGCGCCACCACCCCCTCACCCCTTCCCCACCAACTTCTGCACCGTCTCGAGCGTGTCGGCTTCTTCGATCGGCTTGTCCCAACGCAATCGCGAAATGCGCGGAAAGCGCATCGCGACGCCGGACTTGTGGCGCGTCGAAACCTGCACCGCGTCGAACGCAACTTCAAACACCAAGCCGGGCGAAACGGCGCGCACCGGGCCAAACGACTCCGTTGTGTGCGAACGCACCCACTTGTCGAGCTGGCGCAATTCTTCGTCGGTAAATCCCGAATACGCTTTGCCAACCGGCACGAGTTCAAGCTCGCCGCTATCGCCAGTGCGCCAAACGCCGAACGTGTAGTCGGAGTAATAGGACGATCTCTTGCCCGAACCGCGCTGCGCATACATCAAAACGCAATCGAGCGTCAGCGCCGCGCGCTTCCACTTGAACCACTGCCCTCTGATGCGCCCCGCCAGATACGCGCTGTCACGCCGCTTGAGCATGAGACCCTCGATGCCCTCATCGCGCGTCGAACCCCAGATGTCGCGCAATTCATCGAACGTCTCAAACGCGACGAGCGGCGATAAATCGGTCTGCGGCGGCGCTGATGCGGCATGCCACGCCTCGAGCCGCGCGCGCCGTTCGCTCAACGGCAGTGCGCGCAAATCGTCGCCGCCCACGAACAACAGATCGTAGAGCCTGACGTGCGCTGGATAATCGCGCAGCATCTTCGCGGTCACGACCCGGCGATTGAGCCGCTGCTGCAAGTCGTTGAACGGCGCAATCACGCCGTCGCGCAACACGAGAAGTTCGCCATCGACGACACAATCGAACCCTGCGAACGCCGAGCGGATTTCCGGAAACGTCGCCGAGATATCGTCGCCTTGACGCGAGAACATCCGCACGTCGCCAGCCTTGGCTGAGACCTGAACGCGAATGCCGTCCCACTTCCACTCGGCCGCGAAATCGCTCGCCGTGAGCTTCGGCCAATCCTCATCCTCGATCGCGTGCGCGAGCATGACGGGCCGGAAGATTGGCTTGAGCCCTGGATCGGGACGCGGGCCTCGGCCTTCGAGCCACGCGAAGAGATCGAGATAAGGCACCTCGAGCCCGTGCCACACTTCCTCGATGTCGGAGACGTCGTGGCCAAAGGCTTCGGCAAGCGATGTCTTCGCAAGCCGCGCCGATACGCCAACGCGCGGCGCGCCACCGATCAACTTCAACAACGCAAACCGCGCCGATGTATCGAGGCAATCGAGCAACTGGCCAAGCTGAACGGTCTTCTCAGCCGTCGTGCCAACGCTCAATCGTCGGATCACCTGATCGAGCGACGGATCAAACATCTCCCTCGCCCCGTCCCTGCACTCGACAGGGCGAGGGCTGGGGTGAGGGGCAGCCGCTTGCACAGATGTGTGAGG
>JANOCZ010000473.1:0-3172 GCA_031412455.1 Hyphomicrobium sp.
GATGCCGATGGCAATGCTGCGAACGGCATCACGCCGGTTGTTGCTCCGATCCACGGCACGTTGACGCTGAACGCCAACGGCACGTTCTCATATCAGCCCAACGCCAACTACCATGGCAGCGACAGCTTCACGTATCGCATCAGCGACGGCCGCGGCGGCTTTGCCGAAGCAACGGTCGATTTGACGATAAATCCCGTCAACGATGCTCCCGTCGCGCTCAACGATGCTTTGACGACGCCGGAAGATCTGGCCTTCACTGGGCAACTGCCAGTGGCGACCGATGCCGACGGCGATTCGTTGACATACACGAAAGGCTCTAATCCATCTCACGGGACAGTCACAGTCAGTTCAACCGGAGCTTATGTCTACACACCGGCGGCCAACTACACTGGGCCCGATAGCTTCACCTACTCCGTCTCCGACGGTCGCGGCGGCACGGTCACGAGAACGGTGTCGGTCATCGTAACGCCGGTCAACGATGCTCCGGTGATCGGCACAATCGTTGCGCCGCCCTCGCGCGACGGCCAGACCATAACGCTCAACCTCGCGTCCCTCGTTTCGGATGTGGACGGTGAAACGCAGACCTACACCGCGACCGGGCTGCCGCCAGGGCTAACGCTCGATCCGGCAACCGGGATTATCTCTGGCACATTGAGCAAGAACGCTTCGCAAGGCGGGCCCTACACTGTTTCGCTGACGATCAGCGACGGACACGGCGGGCTGGTCACCAAAACGTTTGCCTGGCCTGTCACCAATCCGGCTCCGACCGCCAGCGATGACAGTGCCTCGGTAAAATCCGGAGCAGCCGTCACAGTGGGCGTCTTGTCGAACGATCGCGATCCCGATGGCGATACGTTGACCGTCACCCGGGCGCAGGCCTCGAATGGCGATGTCTCTATTCTGCCCGACGGATCGATCAAATACACGCCGCGCCCTGGTTTCTCCGGCACCGATCGCATCACCTACGTGATCGACGACGGCAACGGCGGCACCGCGATTGCGACCGTTTCCATCAGTGTGGTCAGCGACGTGGCCAATACCAAGGATCCTGTGTTTGGCTTCAACGGACCAGAAAGAACGGAACCGTCGATCGCCCAACCAAGCGCTGCTACCGATCCGATAACCGCCGACGGCGCCGTCGTCGATGCTGTTTTCACGATCGGCGAATTGCGCAGTATGGCGGGTCAGCTGACGGCTGACGGCGTCGTGCTGGCAGCAGCCAACGGCATCACATCGTTGAACGGCATTGCATCAATCGGCGCCAGTGGTCCCATCGTCGAGACGATCCGTGCCGAGCGCGCCCGTGACATTTTGATGAATGCAGGTTTCGACCGCTCGTTCCAAGAGTATAGGTTGGACGGGTTGCCGGGCTTTTCACTGCGCAACAACGTGCCGGGTAATCTCGGCGGCTTAAGTTCTCGAGAACAAGTCATCATCGAAAGCCTCGTGCGCAACGACACGCTGATCATTCAGATCTCGAATTCGCTTGAAACGGGTTCGAAGCGAATTGTCGAATATCGCGTCACGCAAGACGGCGGCCAACCCCTTCCGTCGTGGCTCGACCGTGCCGGCAAAGACCTGCTCATCGGTCGCCGGGACGCGAACTTCGACACGTTGTTGCTGAAAGTCGAAGCCGTCTACTCCGATGGCAGCGTCGTTGTCGAGGAAGTCAAAATTGACACCGCGACGGGCGAAATCCAGCCGGTGAAAGCGGCCGCCCTCGACGTTCCCGCACCGCGGCTATTCGGTGATCAGTTCCAGGCGCCGGCCATGTTATCGACCGACCAGATCGAGCAGCTCGGACGCTCAATTTCGCGCTGACGCTTTGGCCCGCCTTGACGTGGTGACGTAAACGAGTAGCCGGCATGGTGCAAATCCATCGCCGGCTGCTTTTTTACTGCCGCCAAATAGCCTACACACTGCTTCGATCGCCGATTGACGGCGACCAGGCAGGACCAGATGCAGCTCGACGCACAGCATCTCCGTGACTTTTATCAAACGCCGCTCGGCCAAGTTGTGCGCCGGCAGCTCTCGTCGCGGATCCGTGCGCGCTGGCCAACATCGCGCGGTTTGGTGCTGGCCGGTATCGGTTTCGCCTCACCCTATCTCGGCTCGTATCGCGCCGACGCGGCGAGCCTTGGATGCTTTATGCCGGCGCGCCAAGGTGCTCTGGTGTGGCCAGCGGGGCCTCGGTGTCACTCGGTGCTTGTCGAAGAGCACCAGTGGCCGCTGCCCGATAATACGGTCGATCGGCTGCTCGCGGTGCATTGCCTTGAGCAAGCCGAACGTGCAGGGCCGCTGCTGCGGGAGGCGTGGCGCGTGTTGGCACCGAACGGACGGCTATTGCTGATCGTTCCGAACCGTCGCGGCTTGTGGTCACGAATTGACATGACGCCGTTTGGCCAAGGCCTGCCGTTTAGCCGCTCGCAACTCGAACATCAGCTGACCGATGGCATGTTCACGCCGATTGATTGGAGCGAAGCGCTCTACTTCCCACCGTTCGACCGGCGCATGCTGCTGCGCGTTGCACCCGCTTTGGATCGTGTCGGGACGCGTCTCGCGTTGGGAATGGGTGGCGTCATAATCGTCGAAGCCCGCAAGGAAGTCATGGCACCTTTCGGCGGCGGCATCAAAGCTGAGACAGTGCGGGTATTGCGGCCGCTCGAGACGCCAGCCACGCGCAGCTTGGCAATCTGAGCGGAGACCTCGGGCGCTGCCGTCCGTCAATCAATCACCGCCCCTTGAGAAGAAACACAGCCTTTTCGCCGAGCAAATTCTGCGTCGATAGCGACCACTTGATCGGCAGTCGCCGCTCCGATGCATTGAACGCGACCGCCCGCTCGACATCGGCATTCACCCGCTCGCACAGATCGGCGAAATCGCGGATCGTGCACAGGTGCGCATTGGGGCTCTCATACCAGTTGTCCGGCAAATTATGCGTCACCGGCATTCGCCCACCAAGGAACAAACCGGTTCGAATTTGCCAGTGGCCGAAGTTTGGAAACGATACGATCGCCCGCCGTCCGATCCGCAGCAGGTTTTCGAGAACCGGCTTGGGATGCCGCGTTGCTTGAATGGTCAGCGACAAGATCGCGTAGTCGAACGCTTGATCAGGATAGTTCGAGAGATCGCTGTCGGCATCGCCCTGAATGACGGACAAACCGCGCGCCAC
>JANOCZ010000474.1:0-6262 GCA_031412455.1 Hyphomicrobium sp.
ATTTCGAGCGTTATTTGTTTGAGGCTTCCGGCCGCGATGCAGCTCTTATCCGCAGCTTCATGCAGCAATTGGCTGACAATAAGCGCTTTGATCTTGGTCCAGTGTGGTCCGCGCTCAAATCTGATTTCGCAGCCGCCACCGCCTCCGAGGCTGATGTCGCGGCATGCATCAAAAAAACGCAACAGGAGAGCGGCTACGTCCTCGACCCGCACACCGCTTGCGCTGCTGTGGCCGCCGATCGGCTGGCGGTCGAGGCATCGAACATGATCGTTCTGGCGACCGCGCATCCAGCGAAATTTCCCGACGCAATTTCAGCCATCACCGGCACGCAGCCGCAATTGCCAGATCGTCTCGCCGCCCTGATGACCGATCCAGAACGCTTCGAGACGATTGAAAACGATCTGGCAACCGTTCAACGCTTTGTTGAAAGTGCCGTGCAGTCGCCAGCAGAGGTTACCTCATGAGCACCAACGTTACCGCACTGTCGAACGGGCTGCGGGTCGCCTCGCACGCGATGGATCATCTGGAAACCGTATCGCTCGGCGTCTGGATCGCCTCAGGTGCACGCCACGAGACGACGGATCAGCACGGTCTGTCGCATCTGCTCGAGCACATGGCCTTCAAAGGCACCGCCACACGCACCGCACAGCGCATCGCTGAAGAGATCGAAGATGTCGGCGGCGAGCTGAACGCCGCAACGGGTCTTGACATGACGGCCTACTACGCCCGCGTGCTGAAGGGCGACGATCGTGCGGCGCTCGACATTCTGGCCGACATCCTCCTCAACTCGAGCTTTAGCGAAGCCGAACTCGACAAAGAGCGAGAGGTCATTCAGCAGGAGATCGCTGCCGCCCAGGATAGCCCAGACGATTTGGCGTTTGACCTCCTGCAACAGGCGGCGTTCCCAAACCAGGCGATCGGGCGGCCGATACTCGGCACGCAAGCCAGCGTGGGAGCGCTCCAAGCCGCTGATTTAACGGCGTTTCTTAAAGATCATTACACGCCCGACGCCATGGTCGTTTCAGCCGCCGGAGCGATCGACCACGATAAACTCGTTCGCCACGTTGAGGCCCTATTCGGTGGGCTCACTCCGTCCAAGCTGCGCGCCGAGCGCCCAGCCGAATACACGGGTGGCGTCGCGTCGTCTGATAAGCCTTTCGAACAGAGCCACGTGGTGATCGGGTTCCCGTCGCCGTCGTTTCTCGAAGCTGACTACTTCGCGGCACAAGTGTTCTCGGGATTGTTCGGCGGGGGAATGTCGTCGCGCTTATTCCAAGAGATTCGTGAAAAGCGCGGACTGTGCTACGCGATTTATTCAACTGTCTGGGGATTGAGGGACGCCGGAATGCTTGCAGTCCACGCCGCAACTGGCCCGGGCAAAATAGAGCAGTTGGCGGGAATCGTAGCCGCGGAATTGGCAATCGTCGCCGACGCCGGCCCTAACGCCGCCGAATTGCAGCGCTCGAGCGCTCAGCTCAAGGCCGGTTTGCTTATGGCGCTCGAGAGTTCATCGGTGCGGGCCGAACAGATGGCCCGGCATCTGCTGTCGCACAATCGATTGATCCCAACGCACGAGCTTGTTGCGAGCGTCGATGCGGTGACTGGAATTGCCATTCGTGATGTCGCAGCCCGCATCGCGAATTCGAAACCGACGGTGGCGATCGTTGGCTCCGGCAAAAAATCGCGCCTTCAAGCGCAGCGGACCGCTGAAATTCTGACGCGCGAAAAGTTTCCCGCTACAGCGATCGGCGCGTGAGGGCGGACCATGGCATTTCTTAGATCCGCTTTGCCTGAGGATTATCTCGACGCCATCCGCGGTGACAAGGTCATCCTGCGCGCGCCCGCTATCGCCGATTATACGGCGTGGGCGGAGTTACGCGCGTTGAGCCGTCAGCATTTGACGCCCTGGGAGCCGGCGTGGTCGCGAGACGACCTGTCCCGGCAAATGTATCGCCGTCGATTGCGCGCCTACGCCAAGGATGTTCGCGACGACATCGGCTATTCTTATTTTATCTGCGATGCCGGCAGTGATTTGCTGGTTGGCGGCATCACGGTGTCGAATGTCCGGCGCGGCTCAGCGCAGTCGGCGTCGCTTGGCTACTGGATTGGCAGTCCATATGCCGGTCAAGGACGCATGACCCAAGCGGTGAAAACATTGCTTCCTTTCGCCTTCAAAACACTGCGTCTGCATCGGCTTGAAGCCGCGTGCATGCCGGCCAATACTGCATCGATTAGAGTGCTCGAAGCTTCGCGCTTCCACCACGAAGGCCTAGCGCGCGCCTATCTGAAAATAAGCGGCCGTTGGGAAGACCACTTGTTGTTTGCAGCCCTGGCCGACGATCAAGCCCCGGCTGACTTGGCGAGGCTGCGCTGATGGGGACGACGAGGGGGCGGGTTAAACGATCGAAGTCAACGGCTGCAGCTTTCCAGCTCGCAATGTGGCTGCTGGTGCCGGTGCTGCTATCCTTATTCGCGTTGCGCCCCGCCGTTGCGCTGACACCAATCAACGTCCAACCTGACCTCGAACGCGTCGAAATCACGACGCTGGGTGACGCTTACGAAGGCCGCGGCGATAGTCTGCAAGTTGAAACGGCAGCTGGTGCTGATGGCGTGACCGGCCGGATGACCGTGCGCTCGTCCGTGCCTGGCGCAAACCCCAATTGGATGGTCTTTGCCCTCTCCAATAAAACCGACAAGCCGATGGAGCGCTGGCTCACCGCCGACCGCTACACCGTCAGCGGCTCTGGGACTGTCTGGCCAGACCTCGATGCTCGGCGCCTGGAAGCCGTCACGCCGTCGATCGGCTTTGTGCCCGAGCGCGTGCGCAGCGATAAGGCCGATGTGTTCCGCATTACGCTCGAGCCGGGCCAAACCATCACTTACGTTGCCGAACTCTCGACCGAGCGCTTCGCGCGAATCTACCTCTGGAAGCCGATCGACTACGAAATCAAAACGCGCGATCGCCAGTTGTTCAACGGCGCAATGCTGGGTCTAACTGGTTTGCTCGCGATTTTTTTAACGGCTGTTTTCGCGGCTAACCACACGATTAAATTCCCAGCGGCCGCCCTCGTCTCATGGACGGTGCTGACTTATCTGTGCGTCGATTTCGGCTTCTTCCACAAACTCTTCAATCTGCGGCCCGAGGATAACGCCGTCTATCGCGCCGCCGGTGAATCCGCGATCGCCGCGAGTTTCGCAATTTTCCTGTCGACGTTTCTGCGCCTCGGTCTATGGCATGGCCTCGTCCGCATGTTGATCGGCGTCTGGATCGTCGCGCAATTGGCGCTTATCGCCGTCGCCGTAATTGATCCGCGATTGTCCGCGACCTTTGCCCGGCTGTCTTTCCTCTTGATTGGCGGTGCGGGGGCGGTGTTCACGCTATTCCTTGCCGCGCGGGGCCAAGACCGTGCACTGTCGCTCGTGCCGACATGGGTACTTTTTCTCGTCTGGATATTTGCCGCCGGCATGACCTTGTCGGGTCGCCTGTCGGGAGATGTCGTCGTAGCGGGCCTCGTCGCCGGACTGGTGCTCGTCGTCATCTTGCTGGGCTTCACGGTCACCCAATTCGCCTTCCGCTCGCTGGATCCCGTCTACGCCGGTGCACCGACCGAACTTCAGTCGCGATCGCTGGCCTTAGCCGGCTCCGGTTCGATCGTTTGGGAATGGAATATTCGCCGCGACGAATTCAAGGTTGGCCCCGAAATCGAAAGCGCCCTGGCGCTGATGCCGGGCGAACTCTCCTGCAAGGTTGATGATTTCCTTCGCCATGTTCACCCGACCGACAAAGATCGCTTCCGCGTCATGTTGGTCTCAGCGCAAGAGCGGGCTGGCGTCAAAATTCGCTCCGATTTCCGCTTGCGGCACGCCGACAACACTTGGCGCTGGTTTGAGCTTGAAGCCGCGAGCGTGCCAAACGCCGATGGCCGAACGCTGCGCTGCGTCGGTTTGATCCGCGACGTATCTGATGCTAAGCGCGCTCACGAGCGACTTCTGCATGACGCGGTCCATTGCAGTCTGACCGGGCTTCCAAACCGCGAGTTGTTCCTCGACCGGTTGAAATCGGCCGTCGCGCGGGCCCGCAGCGATAAAACTGTGCAGCCGTCGGTCATCTTCATCGACCTCGACAAATTCAAGAGCGTGAATTCCTCATTCGGCTTGGTACGCGGCGACAGCCTGTTGTTGACGGCAGCGCGTCGCTTGCAACGCCACCTAGGCCCGCACGACACAGCGGCTCGCGTCGGCGGCGATCAATTCGCGTTGCTGTTCGTGGGCGAGCAGGAATCTCGTAATCTGGCAGCCCTCGCCGATCGCGTTCGCCGGTCCCTGCGCGCGCCAATTCCGCTCGGCAATCAGGAAATCGTCCTGACGGGCTCGATCGGCATCGCAATTTGGGATCAGACGCATACCGCCGACGACGATCTCCTGAAGGAAGCCGAGCTCGCGATGTATCGCGCCAAGCGAGGCGGTGCCGATCGCATCGAAGTGTTCGAGCCCGAGATGCGCCGTGACCGCGATGATCGCATCCAGATCGAAAGCGATCTTCGCAAGGCGCTCGACAAGGGTCAGCTGAAGGTTCTGTATCAGCCGATCGTCTATCTCCCGACCAAAGAACTTGCCGGCTTTGAAGCGCTCGTGCGCTGGGACCATCCCAAACACGGCATACTCAATCCTGTCTCGTTCGTCCCCGTCGCCGAAGAATCCGACCTGATCATAAAATTGGGCTCCCACGTTCTCCTGCGTGCCGCGACGGATGCCGCCAAGTGGCAGGCCGAACTGCCGCGCACCGAGCGGCCGCTGTTTGTGAGCGTCAACGTATCGACGCGCCAGCTCTTCAAACCGGAATCGGTGCAGGAGATGCGCCATATCCTTGGCCGCAATATCGTGCCGCGCGGCGCTCTCCGCCTGGAGATTACCGAATCGCTCGTAATGGAGAATCCCGAGCAAGCGATCGACGTTCTTGAAATCCTGCGCGGAGCCGGCGCCGAATTAGCGCTCGATGATTTTGGCACCGGCTACTCGTCGCTGGCTTACCTGCAGCGCTTCCCGTTTGACACGATCAAAATCGACCGCGACTTGGTCCGCGCGAGCAACACCGCGAGTGGCGCAGCAATCATGCGCTCAATCGTGGCGCTGACGCACGAACTGTCGAAAAAGGTCGTTGCGGAAGGCGTGGAACACGCCGAAGAAGCCGCATTCCTGCGCTCGATCGGGTGCGAGTACGCCCAAGGCTATCATTTCGGCGAACCGATCCCAGATCGCGACGTGGTGCAATTGTTGAAAATGGTGCGGCGTTCGGAAAAGCGCATGCAGCCTAAGGGTTTCTTCCGCCCCAAAATTAAATCGAAGAAGATCGACAAGCCGGCAGGACTTGCGCCCCTACCAACCATCCCCTCACCAACGACGCAGCCGTCGCAACCTCAAGCGGCCGCCGCCCTCAGTGCCCCAACGCAAGGAAAGTCGCAGGCCTTGCCCGCGCGTTCCGTCGTGCGTGCGCGCCACAAAGTTCAAAATGAGGCGCCAGCCGCGGTCGCCACGGCGCCGAGCACTGCGCAAGCAGCGCCAGCATATCGTCCGGTTGTGCCCCCAGCTTTCACCAATGGCGCTGAGCGCGACGTAAGCCCACCGTTCCAAGTGACGGCGCCGCCGATGACCGCGCATGGCTCCCAGCAATTTCGTGCGGCAGCGCCGCTACCACCGTCGCCGTCTCAGCAGCAGCACGGCGCGAAGCCACAGCCTCCAACTTTTCAAGGGCAACCGGCAACGCCATCACGCGGTGCACCGCCACATGCCCCCCCATTTGAACTGGAACTGCCCGAATCTTTTACCCAGGTGCTGGCGCGCGTCATGCCGCCCGCAACTACAACACCTATGGGCTCAGCCCCGACGTCGGATGCACCGCCACCGATTCCCTCGCGCGGTCTGTTGACGGCAATTCCAGCGCCTGATTATTCGCGCCTGCCGCCAGGCGTTGCCGCAAGCCTCGCGCGCCTCGCTGCAGGTGGCCGCCCAATCGATCCGGCCTTGGAACCGCAACCAAGCGGCACTCCAGAAGTGAAGACGGGCTCAGGCTAGAAATAGAAAAGTGGAGCTAAGCGTGGCCCGCGTCGCTGACGAGATGCGACAGGTCGATGCCGAGCTTGGCCATCGCGCGCGTATACTTCGACTCGAGATCGTCATCGAAAATGAGATCCTCGTCTGCCGGACAATTCAGCCAGCCATTACTCTGCAACTCATTCTCGAGCTGCCCCGGCGACCAACCGGC
>JANOCZ010000475.1:0-8744 GCA_031412455.1 Hyphomicrobium sp.
TGACGGCCAGCGGCTTCATCGGAGTTGGATGGTTCAGCAGCCATGACAGCAGCACACCGATAACAATCAGAACGTCTCTGGAGACAACGGTGATCACGACCCACGACGGCAGACGGCCGGTCACGCCAAGGGCGATAAAAACACAGACGATCAAGAGTTTGTCGGCGAGAGGATCGAGGTAGGCGCCTAGCTCCGTCTCCCAGCCGTAACGCTTGGCGAGAAAGCCATCAACGGCGTCGGAAATACCGGCCACGACGAAGGCCAGGAACGCGGCTTGGATCTGACCGTTGAGGAGCAGCCAGAACACGATCGGCACTAAAATGACCCGGCCGAGCGTAATTAAGTTTGGTATGCTCACGCCCTGTCGTTCCCGCGGTTGAGGTCAGCCGTGCGCTAACTGGAAGTTGGTTCTCCATATGAGCCTAGCGCGTCGGGGAATAGGGCGTCGAGCGTCTTCCGCCGGAATATAACTTTTGCTCGACGATATTGCGTTGCAATAACTTGGCCACGCGATCGGCGATCGGATCAATAGCTAGGCCGCAATACCCAGCCCGTACCGTTGTCCACAAGTGACAATCCGCGCGCGCCGACGGCGTTGGCTAAGCCTTGAATGCCGCCGGGGTAGCGGAGCGCGATATCGGCGCTCGAGCCCGAGACCGCCGCGATATTGACGTCGTCGACGCCTGGAGTGTCCAGCAATTGGGTTCGGATTTCATTCCATTGGGCGAGGCTCGTAAATTCGACGATGAACGACACCGGATCACCGGTTCCGGTGGCGCCTGTAGCCCAAGCCGGCTGGCCCGAAGGATTCGCAGGTTGAATGGCAGCTAAAGGTCCAGCGCCGGCGCCCCGCCCGGCCGTTGCCTTCCAGCGGCCTTCGAGCACGCCCAGCGCGACGACCGCAGCCAGTTCCGACGTGTAGCCCAGGTCACCGTCGGACACGCGATAGGTGCGCTTGAGAAGCAGCGGACCCACGGCATCCTGACCAGCTAGCGTGACCTGCACTTTCTTGGCGCCGAGGTCAGGTTCGAAGATGGCCAACACGACCCGCTGGGATTTATATTCGCTGGTCAGAATGCGCAAACCGTTGTCGTCGCCTTCGGTCAGCATTCTGACGGTGTCGGCGTGAATTACTGGTTTCAAAGTCTCAAGCTTGGCGGGGGTCAGTGTATGGTCGAGGTCGAGGCCAGACCACGCTGCGCGCCAGGGCCCGGTATCAGATTTATTCTCAGCCGGGTTGCCTTGGCGCATGACCGGCACGACGGTGACTGGCTCGGCTTGAGTTTCGACAAAGGCGATGCCCTCGCGTTGCAGAGCTGAGCGGACGGCTTCGGGCTGAAACGAGAAATCGAGGGAGGCGATGTAGTCGGTCGATGAATTTCGCTCGGAGCGAACCGAGACACCCGCGACGAGGTCGGCGGCTTTGACGTTCGAAAGGCGGGCGATTTGTTTGTAATCGGTGACCGGCACGATGCGCTTCAGCAACGAACGGAAGGCCGCCTTTTGCCCGTCGGCTAAAGCTTTTTCTTTGGCGGCGACGGCGTTCTTGTCGCTCGCTTCTACGGGATAATTCGCGACCGTGAAAGCTGAGCCGACGCGGGCCGCATGTGATCGATCGGACTGCGTTATTACAAATGGCGCAGCGGCGATCATCATCGCCATGCTGCGCGTCGCTGTTTTTCGCAGACAGGCTCGCAAAGGTATTCCCCCAAGACAGTCGCGACGATGACGCCGCAATTCCGGTGCAGGCGTTGCCGCCGTTGCTGGTAGCTGCTACGACCCCCAGCACGCTCTGGCAATGGGGCGAAAGTGAGTTTAAGGCGGGCAATGCGTCTGCTCACCCTTGCACGAAAAAATACCTTTCGAGGATCGATGTCTCCGACCAAGCCACCGTCTCAGCCGCCGCTCACGTACGCCGATGCCGGCGTCGATATTGATGCGGGGAATGCGCTTGTGCGGGCGATCAAGCCGTTGGCGAAAGCCACGAGCCGACCGGGTGCCGATGTCGATCTGGGCGGCTTTGGCGGGCTGTTTGATTTAAAGCGCGCGGGGTTTCGCGATCCAATTTTGGTCGCCGCCAACGATGGTGTCGGGACCAAGCTAAAAATCGCAATCGATACCGGACGTCATTCGACTATCGGCATCGACCTTGTCGCAATGTGCGTCAACGATCTCGTCGTGCAGGGTGCCGAGCCGCTCTTTTTCCTCGACTATTTCGCGGTTGGGCGGCTCGACGTGGCGACAGCGCGCGACGTCGTCGCGGGGATCGCTGAGGGATGCCGAATGGCTGGATGCGCGCTGATTGGTGGCGAAACGGCTGAGATGCCCGGAATGTATAAAGCGGGCGACTACGATCTTGCTGGCTTTGCGGTCGGGGCTGCAGAGCGCGGCGAAATTCTCCCGCGAGCCGACATTGCGATCGGCGACGTGTTGATCGGGTTGCCGTCATCGGGCGTGCATTCGAACGGATATTCGCTGGTGCGCAAACTTGTCGAGCGCGCGGAATTGAAGTGGGATGACGCCGCGCCGTGGGAGCAATCGCGGAGCGTCGCGGATGGGCTTCTCGAGCCAACGCGGATTTATGTGCGCGCGGTGCTCGCAGCTCTCCGCTCGACGGGCGGAGGTGGGGCCGGTGGCGCGATCAAAGCGCTGTCGCACATTACCGGCGGTGGGCTTGCCGAGAACCTACCGCGCGTGATGCCGGATCATGTGACTGCGCGTGTTGACCTCAGTTCCTGGCCGCGGTCCGCAGTCATGGATTGGCTGCAACACGCTGGGCAACTCGACGATGGAGAGATGCTGCGCACATTCAACTGCGGAATCGGCATGGTCATGGTCGCTGACAAAGCGCGGGCCGACGACGTCTTGCTGGCGTTAGCAAACGCTGGCGAACAACCCATCATCATCGGCGACGTCATTGCTCCGACCGGCCAGAAGTCCGATGCGAAGGGTAAGGGCGAAGCGAACGCCGTGCTGTTTGACGGCCGGCTGCGCTAGCTCGCGACGATTTCCGGCCGCAGGCGAGGTGCCGCGGCCGGATTTTTTTTTGGGGCTGCGCTCGGCTCAACCGGTAGTCGCCAGCTCAGGGCGTGTGCTATGCGTGCCGCGATGATCTCTTCGCACAAGAAGCGCACCGCTATTCTGATTTCCGGCCGCGGCTCGAATATGATGAGCCTTGTCGATGCGGCGCGTGGCGACGACTTTCCGGCGGAAATCGTGGCGGTCATTTCAAACCGGCCCGAGGCGGCGGGCTTGGCGTGGGCGGCGCAGCACGGCATTCCGACTTTCACCATCGACCACAAATCTTACCCGACGCGGGCGGATTTCGAGGCGGAATTGGACGCCACCCTCACTCAAGCTCGGGCTGAAATTGTCGCATTGGCTGGTTTTATGCGATTGATGACGCCTGGATTCGTGGCACGTTGGCAGGATCGGATGATTAACATCCACCCGTCGCTCTTGCCCGCCTTCAAGGGGCTCCATACACAGGCGCAGGCCCTTGCGGCGGGCGTGAAAATTGCCGGGTGTACGGTGCATTTCGTCCGGGCCGAGATGGACGCTGGACCAATTATAGCCCAGGCGGCGGTGCCGGTCTTGTCCGGCGACAGCGAAGATGACCTCATGCGGCGCGTGCTTGTCGCAGAACACGCGCTTTATCCGCTGGCGCTGCGGCTAGTCGCCTCTGGCAAAGCCGTCTGTATCGATGAAAAAGTCACTATATCGGAGGATGTTAACGACAGTTGCGCGCTGTTCTCGCCAGAGTTGTGAGCGTTCGTTAAACATGTAGCGCTCGGATGGGCGGGTCGCCGCATCGACAGGTCCTGGCGGAGGCCTATTATTCGGGCTCCGATGTGGGTAAGCCCAACCTTCTGGACGACTGATTTTGGCTCGCGGTCAACCGCATGAGCAGACCGTTGCGCGAGGCTGCGGTCGACTTTGGAGACGTTTTGAATGACCACGACCGCCAGCCACGCTCAGGGTCTTGGCGACGAAAGCAGCATTTGGTTCAAGCTGACGCCGCTGTTGCGCGGCGACCCTGAAAACCCGATGCGCATTCTGATGCTGATGATGGATCGCTATGGACCCGTGTTGCCGGTCAACATGGCGAACCAGCGCGTCGTGCTAATTTCCGAGCCGGAATATTTCAAGCACGTGCTCGTGACGAAGGCCGACAATTACGTAAAATATTTTGACGGCCTGAAGCCCATCTTCGGCAAGTCGATGATTACCAACGACGGCGCGCTTTGGCAGAAAATCCGGATGCCGCAACAGCCAGCGTTTCATCCCGATATGTTTGCCGAATACATCCCGTACTTCCTGCAAGCCATTCAGGCCAAGATGGAGATCTGGGCCGAACTTGCGAAGACGGGCGAGACCTTCGAGATGGTCGAGCAGACGTGGACGCTCGCCGCCGACATGATTTGCAAGGCGCTGTTTGATCGCGACATGCCGTTCAATCCGCATGTCGTGTTCAAATGCGTCAAGACCTACACCGACGTCATGAACCACCGCGAGATCCGGTTGCGCAAACAATCGGGCGAAGTGTTCGAAGTGTCGGGCGAAGACCCAGCCAAAGCGATGGAAATTTGGGCCAACGTTCCGCCAGCCGTTATGGGCGCCGATCCGCGTGAACAACGCGAGCGAACGCTTCTGACGATGATCCAGGCGGCCGTCGATGATCCAACGGTGCCGGAATTCGACCAGCAGCAGGCGATCGACGAACTCAAGCAATACTTATGGGCTGGAACGGAGACGACGGCGTTGACACTCGCCTGGGCGCTCTACGAGACGTCGCGGCGGCCGGAAGCGGCTGAGCTGATCCGCCGCGAAGGCGAAGCGGTCTACGGCGATCGCGCGCCGACGGCTGCCGATTACTCGGGCCTTGCTTACACGCGCGCCGTGATCCAGGAGACGATGCGGCTTTATCCGCCGATCTGGGGCTTGATCCGCGTCGCCGTCGAGGCCGACGAAATTGGCGGCAAGGAAATCAAGCCGGGCGATCGCGTAACTCTGTTTGCTTACGGCGCGCATCATAATCCGAAGTTCTGGGACGAGCCCGAGGAATTTCGTCCCGAGCGGTGGATGGCTGGCAACGCCAAAAAGCAGGTGAAGTACAGCTATCTGCCATTTGGCGCGGGCAAGCGCTCGTGCATCGGCGGGGCGATGAGCCAGGTTGAGAATACGCTGGCGCTGTCGCTGCTGCTGCGCCGTTTCCGCCCCGAATACGCGGGTGTCGGTAAGGCTGGGCTCAATGCGACAGTGACGCTGACACCAAAAGGTGGCCTGCCGTTCCGAATCCGCGAACTGAGCTGAATGCAACTTCGTTCCGAGCGCTGATATTCCGCGTTGCCCAAGGCGCTCAGAGTTTATAAAAAATCTGCATCTGCAACGTAATTTTTGCAGCGCGTCAAACGCGCAAGTGTGACGTGCTCCTCGTATTTCCCGTCGAGACCGGTGCGAGGGTTCGCACGTGCGAACCTGGGTCGTAGTCAGCACGCCACTTCGATGTCACAATACTACGGTAGTAGAGAGTTCGCCGCGTATTTTGGCGTAAGTCGTGACGTTTTTTCAGTCAAACTCCAGGAGGCCCCCACCATGGAGTCGGTTCGAACAACTTTACTCGGAAAGCCGGTTATTTTGCTGACGGGAACTAGGGTCAGCAAAAACAAGAGCAGATCACTGGAGGTCGAGTCTCCAGACAAACTCATCGAGACTGCCCGCCGTAACCCTGACGCCGTAGCGTTCGGTTATGTGGCCGGTAGCTGGGTCGCTTCGGCATAAGCCCAAACCCATTTTACGGGACCTAGAAAAACTCTCAGCAATTTTGATTTTTTGTTACCTGGAAGCCATTTCACCCCCGTCTGCTTCCAGTTTCAGGCGCAGTTTCGTCCGCTAGCGCCCCCGGCGTAGCCTCCCCCCAGGCTGCGCCTTTTTTGTTTGCAGATTACAGCCGGCGCATGCAGCTAGAGTGCTGCTGGACGCGCGCGGCGTCTCGATGACGAGGGATCTGCTCATATGACAATGGCCGCCGGTGTTGACGCGAAGCCTCGCGTTCGCCCTCCTTTCTATGCGCAGCTCTATGTGCAGGTGCTAGCCGCAATCGCCTTGGGCGCATTGCTGGGCTACCTCGATCCAGCCCGCGGCGAAGCGATGAAGCCGCTGGGCGATGCGTTCATCAAGCTGATCAAAATGATCATCGCGCCGATCATATTCGTGACCGTCGTGCACGGCATCGGCTCGATGCGCGATCTGAAAAAAGTTGGACGCGTCGGCGTCAAGGCGCTCATCTATTTCGAGATCGTGACGACGGTGGCTTTGGCGATCGGATTGATCGTCGCCAATGTCGTGCAGCCGGGCGCTGGCATGAATATCGATCCGGCGGCGATCGACACGAAAGACATCGCGACGTTCGTTGCCAAATCGAAGGACCAGTCGACGATCGCATTTGTGCTCGACATCATTCCATCGACGCTGCTTGGCGCATTCGTCGATGGGAATATTTTGCAGGTGCTGTTGGTCGCGATCTTGTTTGCGTTCGGATTGCAGGCTCTTGGCGCGCGCGGACAACCGCTCGTAGATTTGATCGATCAGGTCGCGCAAGTGCTGTTCCGTATCGTCGGCTACATCATGTGGCTGGCGCCGATCGGGGCGTTCGGCGCGATGGCTTTCACGATCGGCAAGTACGGGCTGGCGTCGCTCGCAAGTTTGGCGTGGCTGATGGGCGCGTTTTATCTGACGTGCATCGTATTCATCGTCGGCGTGCTTGGCGCAATTGCGTGGATGTCGGGGTTCTCAATCTTCCGCTTTATTGCCTACATCAAGGAAGAGTTGCTGATCGTGCTGGGCACGTCGTCGTCGGAAAGCGTCTTGCCGCGCATGATTGCGAAAATGGAAAAAGCTGGCGTCGAGGAGAGCGTCGCGGGGCTCGTCATCCCGACCGGCTATTCGTTCAACCTCGATGGTACGTGCATTTATCTGACAATGGCGGCGCTGTTTCTGGCGCAGGCGACAAACACGGATTTGACGCTGGCGCAGCAGCTTGGAATTCTCGGCGTGCTGTTGTTGACGTCGAAGGGGGCGGCGGGTGTGACCGGATCGGGCTTCGTGACGCTCGCTGCGACGCTGTCCACAACCGGGACCATTCCGGTCGCGGCGATCGCGTTGATCCTAGGGATCGACCGGTTCATGTCGGAAGCGCGCGCTCTAACAAATCTGATCGGCAACGGCGTCGCGACGATCGTGATTGCGAAGTCGGAGGGGGCGTTGGATCAAGAGGTGTTTGTAAGAGCGATGAACGATTGATTCGACGACGCCATCGATGGGTTCGGTCACGGAAATCCTATCGCGCACAGTTCAATTCTCAGTTGGCCAGGCATGAACGCCGCTTAAACCGACAGTTCAGTTTGCGTTCAAAGCGGGTTGGCTAGGGTCTCATCATCCACACTGCTGTGGTCACAGAGATGCCTCTGGCAAAACTCAGGAGAAAGACACAATGCTGCGCAAAATTATCACATCGGGTGTGATCGCTCTTAGCCTCGGTCTCGGCGTAACCCAGGCTTCTGCCGGTGGCTCAAGCGTTTCGATCGAACAGTATGGCTTTGGCAACGGCGTCGGCGGGGGCCAGCGTGGCACTCGCAATCGGATGACCGTCTATCAGAACGGTCGCGGGAACGCGGTCATTAGCAATCAGTATGGCTACGCCAATCGCGCCGTCATTGGCCAGAATGGCAGACGCAATTCCGCTGATACCTACCAGCGCGGCAGCCGCAATATCGTTGGCGTTGGCCAGTTCGGTTCAGGTCATCAGGTTGTGACGACTCAAGACGGTAGCGGCAACGCCGTTGGTGTGATCCAGGCTGGTCGCAACAATCGCGCGACCACCACACAGGTCGGCGCTGGAAACGTGTCGGTTATCGTGCAGGACTAATGCCATCCACTCCAGCTGGCAGGGGAGGGGTCTAGTGCCCTTCCCTTGCGCCCGGGAAAAGGAGTTCGATTATGAAGCTTATGAAAACAAGGCCCGCAACCGGCAATCGATCAAACGTCGTGCTTCCGGGCGTCGCTGGCTTGGCGCTCGGATTGGTTGGAGTCGGCACCACAATCGCGACTGCTAAATCTGAACCAACTGCCGTTCGGTGCGAGATCCAAGTGAAGTCGAGCGCCGGTGGTGTCACCATCGAAGGTGTCGCCATCGCCAAGACCGCGATCGATGGTTCATATCGATTGGTCATTACGAAATCAGGTGGTGGTGGAAGTTCCAACATCAATCAAGGCGGCGAATTCAGTTCGGCAGGCGGAAATCGAACGTCATTGGGAACTGTGGTTCTTGGTGGTGACGGCGGATCGTACACTGCAAAACTGACAGTCTTGTGGGACGGCCATTCCGCCCAGTGCAGCGAAAAAGTGCGCGGCAGTCTGTGAAATTTGCGCATGCACTGAGAATTAGGCCCTCCTTCGTGAGGGCTTTTTTTTGCCCTGAGCGCGGCCGCGCGAATATTAGGTAGCAACACTCGTCACATGGAGGCTCGATTGATGCCCGGCGGATGAATGACAATTGAATAACGGGTTCTGACCGCGTTCAGGAGGGCTACGACAAAGTCATGATCAAGCGGCGATGCCGTCGGCAGTACCTTCAATGTTCGTATCAGGAGATGTTCTATGAACCGCGCTCACAAGCTTGCAAGCATCGCTGCCGTACTCAGTGTCGTATCGCTTGCGCTGACAGCTCAAGCGGCTGATGCGGG
>JANOCZ010000476.1:0-1947 GCA_031412455.1 Hyphomicrobium sp.
TGCGCAAGCTCCTCGCCCTTGGGACGCAAAATTTTGACTCGCTCGGCGGTGAGAAACAAGTGCAACGCAACGAGCTCGAAGCGCCCCTCCGGCGTATCTGCGACACGTCCGGGACCATAAAATCGCGGCTGCCGCGCCGCGGCCACGACCCTGCCATAAAGGTCCCCTGCTTTACGCCGTAACCCGGGGCCGGACCGTAAGGTCGGCCATAACCGGGAGGGGGAAGTGAGCCAGTCGAGCATTCGTCCTCGCAAGTCTAAAAATGTTTGATCCCGCCCGGGATTTTGACGGCGGATCACTAGTACCGGGCACCGGCCAACCGTTGCGCCCGATCGTGTGCCAGTTTAAACGCCAATTACGCGACTTCGAAGTGATTCTCGGGAGAGACACGTGACCATGCGCCGAGATGACACTGCCAGACCCACATCGGCCGCGCACGGTCCATCGCGCCGCGCCGCCCGCGTGGCTTTCGCGCTTCTCGCGTCCCTCGCTGTCACCGCTTGTAGCGAACAGATCACTAAGCATGGCCACCAGTTTCACGAAACCGATTTGCAGTCGGTCCAGCCCGGCATGAGCCAGGAGCAGGTGAGAGCGACGCTGGGCACACCCGCGACAACCGCCGTCATCGGCAATGGCAACGCGTTCTACTACATCTCGAGCACGATGGCACAATCGTCGTTCTTCACGCCGACGGAAAAAGACCGCCAAGTCGTCGCCGTATATTTCAACCAAGGCGGCCTTGTCGAAAACGTTGCCAACTATGGCTTGAAGGACGGCAAGGTGTTCGACTTCATCAGCCGCACGACGCCAGCCCCCGGCGGCAAGGACGAGGGCATCCTGAAATCGCTGTTCCGCAACCTTGGCAAAAAACAGTTGTTCGGCGAATAGATTGCTCGTGGCCAAAGCCAATCCATTTCGCGGGAGTGTCTAGCAGTGACCCGCGCCGCGTTTGGCTGGACTGCTCAACGGCAATCGGATTTTGCACCCTTTGCAGCGGACGGCCTAATACCGGGACGCGTCGTCGGCGAACATCGCACGCATTTTCGCGTTGCGACCGAACGCGACGAAGTCTCGGCTGAAATTCAAGGTCGGCTGCGCCAATCGGCAAGGCTTCGCTCGGATCTCCCAGGCGTCGGTGACTTCGTCGCGCTGCGCTTATCGATGGGCGATGGCCCGGCCATGATCGAGGCCGTGCTACCGCGCTCGACAGCGCTCGTTCGCAAGGCCGCCGGCGAAGCGCGCCCGCAACTGTTAGCCGCCAACATCGATGTCATTTTCATCGTGATGGGCTTGGACGGCGATTTCAATCTGCAACGCTTGGAACGCTATCTCGATCTCGTCCGCGATAGTGGCTCGAGCCCCGTCATCGTCGCCAACAAGATCGATCTCGCGCGCGACATGGCAACCGCCAAACGCGAGATGACGGCTGTTGCGCCAGGCGTACCGTTGCACACGATCAGCGCCCGCGATCAAACGAGCGCTGCTGAACTCGAATCCTATTTTGCGGGCAATCAAACGGTCGCGCTGATCGGCTCATCGGGTGCTGGCAAATCGACGTTGACCAACCAGCTGCTCGGCCGCGATGCGCAAGCGACGCAAGAGGTCCGCGTCCACGACGATCGCGGCCGTCACACGACGACCCACCGGCAATTGTATTTTCGCGAGACTGGCGGCGCGATCATCGACACGCCCGGCATGCGCGGATTGGAACTGTGGAACGAGCCAACGGAATCGCCGCTCAACTTCGACGATATCGAAGCACTCGCGGCAATGCAAATTTCGCAATTGCCAGCACGTGACCGAACCCGCCTGCGCCGTTCGCGCCGCCGTGGCGCGGGGCGAAATCACAGCAGAGCATCTGACGAGTTATCAACACCGCCCGCGCACTCGCTAACGTTGATTTTCCTCAGCTAACCATAGGTTTTCCTAGACAGCGCAACGCTCCTC
>JANOCZ010000477.1:0-6099 GCA_031412455.1 Hyphomicrobium sp.
TGTTGATCGACAATCGCCGTTTCTACAGTTCCCGGCCAAACAGGCGATATACCGACGCCTATGTTGATCTGCCGCCGCCCGTCTTTCAGATCCCTCGCGAAAAATACGTGGTTGAATACGTCGATGCTTCAGAGGAAGACGTGTTCGAAGCGCTGAGCGCTCCGCCTGTCGAGCGGCTGGAGCGGGGTTATGCGATGGAAGAAGTTCGGGAAAGCCGTCACTTGCGGGAGCGCATGCGGCGTGTTGACCTTAATGCAATAAACTTCGCGTTTGCGTCCTGGGAAGTCGACGAGAGAGAATACTCAAAACTAGAGAAGGTCGCCGAAGCAATTAAGCGCGTTTTGAAGAAGAACCGCGATGAGGTGTTCCTCATCGAAGGCCACACGGACGCTGTCGGGTCTGATGTCGATAATCTGTCGCTGTCCGATCGTCGAGCAGAGGCAGTTGCCATCATTCTTTCCGACACCTTCCGGGTGCCGCCGGAAAATCTCACGACACAGGGATATGGCGAGCAGTATCTGAAGGTTCAGACAGAAGGGCCCTCCGCCGCGAACCGTCGCGTGGCTGTGAGGCGGATTACGCCGCTGCTCGCACGCTCGGACAAGTGAGTAAGAACAGCAAGCCGCGACACACAGCCGTTAGAGAAGGGCGGCGTTCCGCCCTTCCCACAATCATATCATTTGCCGCTTTTCAACGTCGTATAGCTGGTGATGAGATTCCTGTAATCAGGAATGTGGTTGGAGAACAGCGCGCCAAGTCCTTCGATATCATTTCGCCAGTCGCGATGAAGTTCGCAAGCGAGACCGAACCAAGTCATAAGCTGGGCGCCGGACGCCGACATCCGATCTCACGCCGAGTGCCGGGTAATTTCGTTGAACGTGCCGGATGCGTCGGTAACAACGAACACCTCATAGCCCTCAGCGATGGCCGACAGTGCCGGGAACGCGACGCAGACTTCGGTGACGACGCCCGCAATTATCAGTTGCTTTCTGCCGGTCGCCTCGACGGCCCGGACGAAATCTGCGTTGTCCCAGGCATTGATCTGGCCGGGACGGGCGATGTAGGGCGCATCGGGGAATGCCTGTTTCAGTTCTGGTACAAGAGGGCCGTTTGGGCCGTCCTCGAAACTCGTAGTCAGGATTGTAGGGAGCTTAAAATATTTGGCGAGGTCAGCCACCGCGAGCACGTTATTCTTGAATTTGTCGGGATCGATGTCGCGGACGAGGGAGAGGAGGCCCGTCTGGTGATCGACCAGCAGCACAGCGGCCTTGTCCTTGTCCAATCGCGTGTAAGGTTTGGTCATTGTCCTTCTCCTTGCTGGTGATGGGTAAGTTGAACATAGCCGTTAAAAAAGGGGCGGCCCCGGAAATTACCGGAGCCGCGCTTTGTCAGTGCGCAGAGGTGGCGCCAGTCAACGCTCCGAACCGGCCGCTCTGAAAATCAAGCATCGCCTGCTTGATCTCGCCGATCGTGTTCATCACGAACGGACCTTGGGCGACGACCGGCTCATTGATCGGCTCGCCGCTCAAGACCAGCAACCTGGTTTCGCTGTTCGCCTCGATCGTAATCTCGCCGCCTTCGCGACCGAGCAGCACCAACTGGGCCTCGCGGGCGACATCGCTGCCGTTAATCTCGACCGTCCCGGCTAGAACGATCACCGCGAGCGTGTGACCTTCCGGCAAGGTCAGCGACGTGCTCTTGCCCGCGTTGAGCCGCACGTCCCAGATGTTGATCGGCGTAAACGTGCGCGCCGGTCCTTTGTCATTCTGGAACTCGCCCGCGATGACGCGCACCGTGCCGGCAGCATCCGCCAGATCGACGGAGGGGATATCCTTGTCGAGCAGCGTCTGATAGCCGGGCGTCGCCATCTTGTGCTTGGCTGGCAGGTTCACCCAGAGCTGCACCATTTCCAGAGTGCCCCCCTTGGCGGTGAACGCCTTGGAGTGAAACTCCTCGTGCAGGATGCCCGACGCCGCCGTCATCCATTGAACATCGCCGGGACCGATGAGGCCGCCGGCGCCGGTCGAGTCGCGATGCTCGACCTCGCCCTGATAGACGATGGTGACGGTCTCAAAGCCGCGATGCGGGTGCTGGCCGACGCCGCGCGGCCGATCGGCCGGCTTGAAGGCCATCGGACTTGCGTAGTCGAGCAGGATGAAGGGGCTCGCGTGCTCGCCGTGGGTTTGAGGCGAAAGCATTGAGCGAACGGGGAAACCGTCGCCGACCCAATGCTGGCGAGGGGCGCTGTACGTTCCGAGGATCTTTCTCATGTTGTGTCTCCTGTCGCGGTCGGTAGGACCGTCGCTGTTGGGGACAAGGTATTCATAGAACGATCTAGCCAGAAGCAGTCAATTATTCTACTCTACGTCCTATAAATAGGACAATCAGACCATGATTCAGGATTTCAACGACCTCTACCTTTACGCCCAGGTTGTAGAGCACGGCGGGTTTGCGGCCGCTGGACGGGCGATAGGACTGCCGAAATCGAAGCTCAGCCGTCGCATCGCCCTGTTGGAAGAGCGACTAGGCGTACGGTTGTTGCAGCGCTCAACCCGCAAGTTCTCGGTGACCGAGATCGGCCAGGATTACTACCGGCACTGCGTTGCGATGCTGGTCGAGGCGGAGGCGGCGCAGGCTGTCATCGACCGTTCGCGGGCCGAGCCGTCCGGCATCATTCATGTCAGCTGCCCACCCGCCCTGATCTGCTTTGAGGTCGGTGACATGATTGCGCGCTATATGGCGGCGAACCCCGGCGTCACGATACATCTGGAAAGCACGAGCCGGCGCATCGATGTTGTTGGCGAAGGCATGGACGTGGCGATCCGCGTGCGCTTTCCGCCGCTCGATGAGAGCGATCTCATCATGAAGGTTCTGGGCGACAGCACGCAGAGGCTTGTTGCCAGTCCGGATCTGGTCAAGACGATACCCGGGCGAATAACCCTGGCCGACATCAGCGGACTGCCAAGCCTTGATCTGGGGCCAATTCATCGAGAGCACGTTTGGAATCTAACCGGTCCGGACGGTGCGACCGCGCGGGTGCCACATCAGCCGCGCCTCGTGACCGACGACATTGCGCAGTTGCGGTTCGCGGCATTGCACAGCATCGGGATCGTCCAGCTTCCAACGATGGTGATCGGTGCCGATATCACAGCGGGCGACCTGATTGACGTGCTGCCAGATTGGGCGCCTCGCAGCGGCATTGTGCACGCGGTCTTTCCGTCGCGCCGCGGGCTGCTCCCGTCAGTCCGGAGCTTGATCGATCATCTGGCCGATGAGTACGCACGCATTGCACACATCGGCACCCGCTTGCCGCCCGTTCCCGAGACTCAGCGCTTGAGGGGGAAAATCAGGCGGGCCTCAAAGCCGGTGGATTTGAAAGACGTTTCGACTTTTCCGCCGAGCCGGTAGCCGACCTCGCCATTCAGCAGCGACAGGCCAAAGCCGTCCTTTGCTGGCCGGGCCACGCGTGGGCCGTCTGTTTCGCGCCATTCAAGCGTGATCTCATTGCCTTCATTTTTCCACGTCACATCAACCCGACCCTTGGGCACTGATAACGATCCGTGCTTGGCCGCGTTCGTCGCCAATTCGTGCAGCGCCATGCCCAGCGCAAGGCCCTGATCAGGCTTCAGCAGGATCTCGTCGCCCTTGATCGTCACGCGGTTATCACTGGTCGCATCGACCTCCTGTCTGACGAAACTGTCGATCGACGCCGATTTCCAATTTTCGCGCGCCAGTAAACTATAGGCCCGCGCCATCCCATTCAGGCGTCCGACCAACGCGGTCGTAAAATCTTTGGGCGATGTCGAACGCGCCAGCGTGTGGTTGGCGATCGAGATGACAACGGCCAACATATTTTTCACGCGATGGTTCATTTCAGCGATCAGCACATTGAAATGACCTTCCGCTTTTTGCAGCGCAGTAACATCAACGAACGTCACAACCACGCCGTCGATCTTGCCGCTCACATTCTTGTACGGGATCAAGCGGACTAAATAACATGTGCCGCCGGGATCTTTGGCAAATGGGTGCTCGATCATCTGGCCGTTACTGAAAACCGTCTCGATCCATTGCTTGAGTTCAGGGTAGACGAGATAGCCCGCCAGGTCCGTCAACGGCCGGCCGACGTCCGATGCGCGCAAGTTAAAAAACGACGACGCGGCGGGAGTAAAACTGCGGATGACGAGATCTTGATCGAGGAAAACGGTGGCGACCTGAGTGCTCTCGTACAAATTCTTGAGATCGATGTTGGCCCGGTCAATTTCGTCGATCTTGGCCATCAACTCGGCGTTGATCGTGTTTAACTCCTCGTTCAGCGACTGCATTTCCTCTTTGGAAGCTTCGAGTTCTTCGTTGACCGACTGGGCCTCCTCGTTGACGGAGACCAGCTCTTCATTCGACGATTTGATTTCCTCGAGCGCCGTTTCGTACTCTTCCACGGATGATTGCATGCGCTCTCGCAGCTCGGTCAACTCGCGCTCGAGATCGGCCAGCCGGGGCGCTTCTTTTCTGTGATCGGGGGCGGCGGCGGTTTCCGGGTCGCCGGGCAAGGGTTCGCGCGGCTGGAAAAGCACCAGAAACATCGGCTCTTTCGCATCGCTATCGAGCAGAGGATCAATTGTCAGAGTGATTAGCAGATTATCTTTGACGGCCACGTTATGGCGAACAACGGCATGACCGGACGCCACCGCTTGGCGCAACGCGCTGCGCAACTCGTAGCGTAAGTCGCCGCGCGCCATGGACGTCAGCTGGCGATTCGGCGCGCCATGAGACGCTTCAAGAAATCGGCCGGTGCCTTGCGAGAAATGGAAGATGTCGCCGTCACTGTTGACCACGACATGCGGCGGCGCGTAGCGCTCGAGAATTTTGGTGTCGACGGCACTACGCATTAAAGCGACAGATGCGAGATTGCTGGCTTTGCTGGCTTGGTCGCGAAACACTGGGCCACTGGTGATTTTTGGGACGAACGGCGCAGGCACGCGTCCGACACGTTCGCGCGCCTGGTAAATCCTGCCCTTCTTGTCGATCGGAGTGAATAGATCGCCATGCGGGCTGATGTTTTCGGAACTGCCGAGAAACAAGAAGCCGCTTGGTTGCAGGGAGTAGTGAAACGTCGGCACAACTTGATTCTGACTCTCCGCAGCGAGGTAAATCAACAGATTTCGGCACGAGACGAGGTCCATGCGCGAAAACGGCGGATCGCGAATTACGCTGTGCGGCGAGAAGTTGCACAGCTCGCGGACATCCTTATTCAAAACGCAGGTCGCGCCGTCGGCGGTAAAAAATCTTAACCGTCGCTCTGGCGAAAGCCCCTCGAGCAGCGCTTCGGGATAACGCGCGGCGCGCGCGACGCTCAGGGCTTGCTCGTCAATGTCGGTGGCGAAGATCTGCAAGCTGGGCGGTGCCGACAGCATCGCCATGCACTCGCGCATCAGAATAGCTATCGAGTAGACTTCTTCTCCGGTTGAGCAGCCCGGCACCCAGACGCGCACTGTGTCACCTGCTCCGCGGCCCTCGAACAGCCGGGGTATCACGAGTTCTTCGAGGGCTGCGAACGCCTGCTTGTCGCGAAAGAAGCTTGTGACGTTAATCAACAGATCGTGGAATAGCTTCATGACCTCCACGTCGTCGCCTCGCAGGGTTTCGATATAGGCCTCAATCGAGCGGGCGCCGGTCATTTGAATGCGGCGTTTGACGCGACGCATGAACGTTGCGGTTTTGTAGCCCGAAAAATGATGGCCGGAGGCCTTCGCAACGATCGCACAGATTTCGGCCCTGGCATCGACGACCTCGCCTTCTGGAGCGTCAGGCGCCTCTTCCGATGCCGTTGCTTCCTGCTCGGGCAACCTGTCGCGCAAGAACTCGATCAGCTTTCCGGCCATCTCGCCTGCCGGGAGGCCGAAATCGATGCGTCCCGAGGCTAGGGCACTTTCGGGCATGCCTGGATTGCGTGGGCCGTCGCCGCCGGATGTCTGGGCCAGCGTCAAGCCGCCGTGCGCCTTGATCGCTTTCACGCCCAAAGTGCCGTCTGAATCACCACCTGACAAAATGATGCCGACCGCATTCGCACCCTGATCGAACGCCAAGGCGATCAAAAAAATA